>JAIYDW010000011.1 GCA_027487315.1 Verrucomicrobiaceae bacterium
ACCCCGTCATCCGGCCACGCCTCACTCATCACCCCATCCACCAAAATCACCTCCACCAAAGGCCCCGCAACCCCCTGCCCCCAAGCAGCACCCGACATCATCAGCCCCATAGCCAATGACCCGCAAAGCCGGCTGATTAAATCACGCATTAGTCTGAAAATTATAACAAAATCCCGCACCCCAGTCAATCCCTAACGGGATGAATCCAACCAGACAAACGGCCATCCCGCGTGTATCAAAGTATCACCTTGTGCGCGGGTGCAGGATGAAGAGCCAGTCCAGCTCCATTTCAATTCATCACCCCTTCTCCTCATGAACACGCCTTCCCATTCGCACGACCCCAAGCCCAAGCCCTCCTGCTGCCACGCCCCTCCACCGCCTCCCAAGCCAACCTGCTGCCAGCACGCTCACTCCCATGAGCCCTCCGTAACCCCGCCCGCCTCGGCAAAATACTTTTGCCCCATGTGCCCGGGCGCAGAGTCCGAAAAGCCCGGTGACTGCCCCGTTTGCGGCATGGCACTTGAGCGCAATCCATCCTGGAAAGCCGTCGCCAAAACGCAATACACCTGCCCCATGCACCCTGAGGTCCAGCAGGACCACCCGGGCGATTGCCCCAAATGCGGCATGGCGTTGGAACCCGTTGCCGTTTCAGCCGATACCGAAGACGAAGACAGCGAATGGCGCGACCTAACAAGACGCTTCCAACTCTGCCTCGCCCTCACTCTTCCAGTCTTCGTCGTCGCCATGCTGCATTTGATCCCTGCCCTGGCCCATGCCTCCTGGGTGAACAGCCCACTTTCCCGCTGGATGCAGTTCGTCCTCAGCACGCCCGTAGTGCTCTGGGGCGCCGCTCCCTTCTTCCGCCGCGGTTGGAATTCGCTGCTCTCGCGCCACTTCAACATGTGGACCCTCATCATGCTCGGTGTCGGCGCCGCCTTCCTCTTCAGCGCGGGCGCCATGCTGGCTCCGTCGCTGTTCCCGGATTCCATGCGCATGCACGGAAACGTGCCCATCTATTTCGAAGCCGCAGCCGTCATCGTCGTGTTGGTCCTGCTGGGCCAAATGCTGGAACTCCGCGCCCGCAATCGCACCGGCTCCGCCATCAAAGCCCTCCTCTCGCTCGCACCACCCACCGCACGCCGCATCACCGATTCGGGCGAAACAAACATCCCGCTCGACTCCGTCCAACTCGGCGACCACCTGCGCGTCCGCCCCGGCGATAAAATCCCGGTCGATGGCGTCCTAATCGAAGGCTCCTCTTCCGTAGACGAGTCCATGCTGACAGGCGAGCCCATGCCCGTCGAAAAGCAAAAGCATAGCCCCGTGACCGGCGGCACCGTCAATGGCACCGGCAGCTTCGTCATGGCCGCCCAACGCGTCGGCAGTGACACCCTGCTCGCTCAAATCGTGGCCATGGTCGCCGATGCCCAACGCAGCCGCGCCCCCATTCAAGGTCTCGCAGACAAAGTGGCTGCCATCTTTGTCCCCACCGTCGTCCTGTGCTCCATCCTGACCTTCTTTCTCTGGTGGTTCGTCGGTCCGGAACCAAGACTCGCCCATGCCATCGTCAACGCCGTCGCTGTCCTAATCATCGCTTGCCCATGCGCGCTCGGCCTCGCCACCCCCATGTCGATCATGGTCGGCGTTGGCCGCGGCGCGCAGGAAGGTGTCTTGGTCAAGAATGCCGAGTCCCTGGAACGCCTCGAAAAAGTCACGACCCTCATCGTTGATAAAACCGGCACCCTCACCGAAGGCCGACCTTCACTCGTCGAGATCCTCCCAACAGCCGATGTTCAAGAAACAGAACTCTTGCGCCTCGCCGCCTCCCTCGAAAACCAAAGCGAACACCCGGTCGCTGCCGCTATCGTCTCCGCCGCAAAAAGCCGCGCCCTGACTCTCGCTCCAATTGAGTTCTTTGCCTCCATCACCGGCGGCGGTGTCTCCGGCCTGTGTGATGGCAAACACCTGCTCATTGGCAGCTCGTCCCTCCTGCTCGAGCAAGGCATCACCGGCCTCGATTCCCTCCTCACAACCGCCGCCAATCGCCAAGCCGAAGGCCAAACCGCCATCTTTGTCGCCATCGATGGCAAGGCCGCTGGCATGCTCTCAGTCGCCGACCCCATCAAGCCCACCTCCGCTGAAGCCGTCGCCTCCCTCAAACAACTCGGCATCAAAATCATCATGGTCACTGGCGACAACAAACTCACCGCCGCTGCCGTCGCCAAAAGCCTGAACCTCGATGGCTTCGAGGGTGACGTGACGCCCCAAGGCAAAATCGACTTCGTGCGCCTACGCCACGCCGCCGGCGAACACGTCGCCATGGCCGGCGACGGCGTCAATGATGCCCCCGCCCTCGCCCAGGCAGATGTCGGCATCGCCATGGGCACCGGCACCGATGTGGCCATGCAAAGCGCCGGAATCACCCTGCTCAAAGGCGACCTGCGCGGCATCTCCAAAGCCATCCACCTCAGCCGCGCCACCATGCGCAACATTCGCCAAAATCTCTTCTTCGCCTTCGCCTACAACGCCCTCGGCATCCCCGTCGCCGCCGGCCTCCTCTATCCCTTCTTCGGCCTACTGCTAAGCCCCATGCTCGCCGGCGTCGCCATGAGCCTCAGTTCCGTCTCCGTGATCACCAACGCCCTCAGACTCCGTTCTACCCACTTATAAACTTCGCCGTCAAAACACAGGTCAACCCTGCCCATAATACGCGCCAGGCCCATGCTTCCGCAGGTAATGCTTCTCCAGCAAATAATCCGGTAGCGGCGCCAAATTCGGGTTCAACCGCTCACACTCCAACGCCATCCGCGCGCACATCTCCAGCGCAATGCTGTTCTTCACCGAGTCCATCGCCGACTTCCCAAAAGTAAAAGGCGCATGCCCCGCCTGCAGCACCGCCGGCATCTCAGTCGCACTCAACCCCAACTCCACCAGCCGCTCCACAATCGCCACCCCCGTGTGATGCTCATAATCCGCCTCCACCTCTTCCGGCGTCAGCATTCGCACCAGCGGCACCGTCCCATGAAAATGATCCGCATGCGTCGTCCCGTAACAGGGTAGCGGCCGGCAGGCCTGCGAAAAAATCGTCGCAAACGGACTGTGCGTGTGCGTCACCCCCCCAAGTTCCGAAAAAATCCGGTACAAATGCAAATGCGTCTTCGTGTCGGACGACGGCTTCAACTTCCCCTCCACCACCTGCCCCTCCAAATCCAACACCACCATGTCCTCCGGCTTCAAATCTTCGTACTCCACCCCGCTTGGCTTGATGCACCACAACCCGCTCGCCCGGTCAATCCCACTCACATTCCCCCAGGTCAACCTCACCAATCCAGACGGGACCAGCGCCTGATTCGCCAAACACACAGCAGCTTTGAGTTCTTCCAGCATCACCTCCTACCAAAACCCGGATTCATCCCTCAGCAAACCCGAAAAGCAAAACGCCGCCCCTGACAAGCAGGAGCGGCGCCGCTGTTTCGTTTCACCATCAACGATGGAACTGCCTGTCCCAAACTAGGGAGTCGGCACTTCCGAAATGGTCTTCAAGATCCGGCTTGCGATCTGATAAGGATTGCCCTGCGAGTTCGGACGACGATCCTCAAGGTAGCCTTTGTAGCCGTTGTTCACAAAGCTGTGCGGAACGCGGATCGAGGCTCCACGGTCAGCCACTCCGTAGCTGAACATGTCAATCGACTGCGTCTCATGCAGACCCGTCAAACGCAGATGGTTATCAGGTCCATACACCGCAATGTGCTCTTCCTTGTTCTTGTCGAACGCAGCCATGAGCGCTTCGAAGTAGGCCTTGCCACCCGTCTCACGCATGTAGGACGTTGAGAAGTTGGCGTGCATGCCGGACCCGTTCCAGTCCGCGTCAATACCCAGTGGCTTGCAATGATACTCGACATCAATCGCGTACTTCTCGCAAAGACGCTCCAACAGGTAGCGCGCCACCCACATTTCATCGGCAGCCTTCTTAGAGCCTTTGCCGAAGATTTGGAACTCCCACTGACCCTTCGCCACCTCAGCATTGATCCCTTCATGGTTGATTCCTGCGTCCAGGCAGAGCTCAAGGTGCTCTTCAACGATTTGACGGGCCACATCACCCACGTTCTTGAAACCCACACCCGTGTAGTAAGGGCCTTGGGGAGCTGGGAAACCACCTTCTGGGAAACCCAAAGGACGCCCGTCTTGATACAAGAAATACTCCTGCTCAAAACCAAACCAGGTGCCTTCATCATCAAGAATCGTCGCACGATCATTCGAAGGATGCGGTGTCACGCCATCGGGCATCATCACCTCGCACATCACCAACACACCATTCTTCCGCGAGGAATCAGGATAAACGGCGACAGGCTTCAACACGCAATCGGAGCTCTTGCCTTCCGCTTGCTTCGTGGAGCTTCCATCAAATCCCCAGAGAGGCAGTTGGGCGAGCGTCGGGAAGCTGTCATATTCTTTGATCTGCGTCTTGCCGCGCAGGTTACGGACGGGCTGATAACCGTCCAACCAGAGGTATTCGAGTTTGTATTTGGCCATGGTTGTTTGTCGGATGTTGTTCGGAATTTGACCCCCGTCCTGAATCTGCTGTCAGCATATCCAGGCGAGAGTCCAAGACCTTGTTAGCATCCATCATGCCACTTGCCAGAAAAATCGTCGTTTTCTTTGCCCTCATCCTCTCGGCCATCAAAACGTAATCATTTTCAGCGCCATGTTCCCGGTGCGCCGCACCCCAAATCGCGCTACCTTCCCGCCCCTCTCATGTCCCACTCCGAGCCATCCCAAAAGCCAGCGCCTGCCCCAACCCGTTCGCCCCTGACGTTCTGGCTTCTCATCGCCGCGCTCTTGCTCGCCCTCATCGGTGGCAGCTACTTCCTCAAATCCTCTCTCAACCGGTTCGAACTCAACCGAAAATCCGCCCTCCCCATCCTCCGCCAACTCCGAGAACCCTTCGTCGCCCTGGACCGTTCCGGGTCCGAAAAAAACCTCGCCGACCTCGAAGGCAAGGCTGTTATCCTCGCTTACACCTACACCCGCTGCCCCCACGGCTGCGCAGGTGTCGCCGCCCAAATGCTCAAAATTCGCGACGCCTTCGCCGGACAATCCAACGTCCACCTCGTTTCCATCGCTGTCTGGCCCGAAATCGACACCGCACCCATGCTCAAAGCCTTCTCTGAAAGCATCGGTGTGCGTCCCGAGGACCCTTGGTGGTGGCTCTCAACCGACCGCACACAAACCTGGAACTACCTGACCGACCAAATCGGCTTCGAAGCCAGTCGCGAAATCCCCCCCGCTGATCGCCTCAACCCTCAAGACGTCGTCGCCCACGATCTCCGCGCAGTTCTCATCGATCCCCAACGCCGCGTCCGCGCTTTCTATTCACTCATGCACCCCCAAACCGAAGTGGCCCAAATCGCTCTCGAAAAACTCCAGCGCGACATCAAAACCGTCCTCAAAGATTAGCAACCCGCCCGCGCCAGCCCGTCAAAACTGATTCTGCGTTGACGCATCCCAAATGACCCTTAGTCTAGCGCCCATGCGCAAAGTGACCTTATGCAGTGCCTGTCTCCTCGCCGCAGTGTTTGCGGCTGGCTCCTTGTCAGCTCAAGTAATCGATCCCTCCAGAAGGCAAGAAGCCACTCTGGCACCCTCCGCCGGTCCCACCCTCGCTGAAAGCTCCGACCTCGACCAACGCACCCTCGAGCAGGAAAACGCCTTCGCTCCCTCCAGCCTCGGAGACGATGACATCGGCCAGCAACTGATCCTCAAAGAAGTCCCAAAAGACCAATTCTTCCGCGCCTTTGCAGACACTTTCTGGCTCTGGACCAACAACGTCGCCAACGTCCCGGCCGGCGAACTCGAGGACTCTTTCTACGGCGGCCGCATCGGCGTCGGTTGGCAGCCTCGAATCGGCAGCCGCACCTACGCAGATGTCAGCCTGTCCCAGCAAATGGTCAAATACGCCGAGTTCGACGCTCTCAACTTCGAGTCCTTTGAGGCTTCCGCGAGCCTCATGCACATCGTTCCCAAACTCAGCAATACCCTGTTTTTTGGCAGCATCGTTTACAACCGAATCACTGGAGACGATTTCTCCCAGGATCTCTATCAAAGCACCTCCGCTCGTGTTGGCGCTCAAAAAACCTTCCTCATCAATCGCCGCAATAGTCTCCACTTCAGTGTGCTCGCCGACTGGGATCTCGATACCGACGTCGATCAACTCTTCCGCGATGAATACATCGGCGACGTCGTCTGGAACTTCAAAATCTTTCGCACCCTGGTTCTAGCCCTTAACTACCGTTTCACTTGGTTGGAATACCGGCGCGTCGACCGCGGTGACGCCCTTCAATTCGCCGCCGCTACCCTCTCCTGGCAACCCAAAAAATGGCTCGAACTCTACACCACCCTCAACTTCGCCGTTAACAACTCCAACGTTCCCGCTTTCGACTACGAAACCACCTCCGCAGGCGGTGGCCTCGGCGTCCGCATCAAATTCTAAACTTGCGCACCTATGAAAATCCAAGCCCTCATCCTGCTCATCATTCTTCAGGTGGCTTCACATCCCCTCTCTGCCGCAGTCTTCAAGACCGCCGAAGTCACCCGCGTCCTCAATGACGTCCGCGTCGTCCAGGGCGAGTCAACGACCGCCGCTGCCAAAATCGGTGACGTCATCACCGGCAGCACCGCCGTCGCAACAGGGGTCAGTTCCCGCGCCGAATTGAAGTTCCCTGACCAAACACTCACCCGCCTCGGCGCCAACACCCTCTTCCGCTTGGAGGAAGGTACCCGTGACATCGACCTCAAACAAGGTGTCCTCCTCCTCCAGGTTCCCAAACAACTCGGCGGCGCCCGTGTCAGAACCGCTGCCGTCACCGCCGCTGTCACCGGCACCACCATCCTCGTCGAATACGATCCCAACGGCTACATCAAGATCATCGTCATCGAAGGTGAGATCGACCTCTTCATGAACGACAAACCCTCCAATTTCACGACCATCAAAGCGGGCGACATGATCATCATGAAGCCGGATTCCAAGGTCTTCCCTCTCCCCGTCCAAGTCGACCTCCAGCGCCTCATCAAAACCTCTAAGCTCCTCAACCCCGACGAATTCGGTCCCATTGGCAACGACAAACAAATCACGGATGCCCTCAATCAACAAGGCAACCTCAAAGATAAGGGCGAACTACTCAATACCGCCTTCATGCTCCCGGGAAGCGGCACCCGCGTCACCTTCACCAACGAAGTCCGCCGCGAACTCCTCCGCTTCCAGGACCCTCCACGCGATACCACCCGAAACCCTCGCTCTGATAACAACGGCAACTCCGGCTCAGGCGGCTCCAATCCCAACTCTCCCTCAGCCCCCCGCCCCTTCATCCCCGGCACCACCATTATCTCTGACAGTTCCTCCATCGTCACCAACCCCCACGTCACCGCCTACAACTCCCTCGTCGAAGTCGACGTCACCTCCCAAGGCTTCTACTACAGCCGTTCCCGGGATGGCACCGTCGGTTCCGCCATCTTCGGCAACGCCCCGGCTCCCTCGCCTCTCGATTCCCTCGTCGCTTCAGCCGGTCTCTGGTCCGCCTTCGATTTCGAACGCCTCATCATCGTCGGGAACCCTGCCATCACCTCCGCCACTGGCACGCGCAACCTCCTGCTCGCCTCCCGCAACGGCATCGAATTGCAAGGCCTCTTCCCAAACACTGGCGCCATCGGCGACGTAATCGTGATGCCTCCCACAGGTTCCGGCGAGTTCAACCTCGCCAATTTGGACAACTTCATGCTCACTTCCAACACCGGTCCCATTAACGTCACCAACACCTTCGAAATCTTTGGCGATAACCAAAACGTCCTCTTCCAAACCTTCGGCAGCGACGGCGACATCAGCATCAACTCCCCTTCTTCTTTCCTTGGATACACTCACATCAACGTCCCCAACGGCTCCTTCAACGTCGCCGCCAGTCGTGACGTCCTCTTCTCCACTGCAGGCATCCGCGCTGGCACAGTCAACGTCAATGCCAAACGCGACATCAGCCTCTCCAACAACACGGACATCGCCGCTCGAAACAACATCAACCTGATCGCCGACCGCAGCTTCACCATCTCAAGCTCCAGTCAGCTCAGAACCCTCGGCGAGGTCATCGACCCCCTCCAAATCTACATCGCCGCTCGCGGCGGTGACCTCTCCGTCCTCAACTCCGACATCTCCGCAGACGACGTCAACCTCGAGTCCACCCTCAACAACATTGTGCTGACCGCCTCCACGATCAGTGCCGATGTCATCCGTGCTCGCGCCATGGGCCCCAATGGCCAACTCCTGATCAACGGCACCACCTTCAACGCCTTCTCTGCCCTCAAACTCTACGCCGAAGGCAGCAATGGACTCGTCCGCTTCACCGGCAACTCCACCCTCAATGGGCCTAGTGCGACCATCGCCGCCAAAACCGTCACCATCGATTCAGGCGTCAGCGTCATCGTCAACAACCCCACAGGCCTGCGCGTCCACACCGACACCCGCAATTTCTCCAACAACGGCGGCCCAAACACCTTCGGCTCCTTCACCGATGGCGAAGTCCAAATCAACGTGCCAAACAACAACTTCAGCAGCCGTCCGGGTTACAATCCCTAATCCTCTCAGAGCGGTTTAAGAAAAGATGGGACCGTCGATTCGGGTGCGCCGAAGGTGGACATAGGTGGTTGCCAGCACAGGCCCAAATGAGTACACGCGTCCCAAGCTGACCACGATCCAAATCCGCCTCTGGCGCGCTCCAAAGGTGCGTCTACAGTTTTCTCAAACTGCTCTACGGGTCATTCACCACCAACTGAAACACCTTCGTCGCCGCTCCCGCAGGCGGCCCCGCGTCATCCGCTCGAATCGTAAAATTGTAGGTCCCTGACGCCGTCGGCGTCCCCACAATCTGCTCTCCCACCAGCGTGATCCCCGGCGGCAAACTCTGCCCAACCACCGTCACCACCGAATACGTCACCACTCCTCGCTCCCCATCCGTCGCCAAATTCACCGTCGCATAAGGCACATCCCTCGTTCCTGCAGGCAGCGGCGATGCCGTCGAAATCGCAAACGCCACATTCACCGTCAATGAAAACGACCTCGATGTCGTCTGAGGTGGCGACGACCCGTCTTGCAACAGCACACTGAAGGTCGTTGTCCCCGCAGTCGTTGGCGTCCCCGCAATCAACCCCGCCGATGACAGCGTCAATCCAGCCGGAAGCGTGCTCGCAGATGCCAGCGACCAAGTTCTCGTCCCCGTTCCACCCGCTCCATTCAGTTGCAGCGAATACGCCACCCCAATCGTCCCTTGGGTCAGTGGCGATGTCGTAATGATCCGCAAAGTCGGATCCACCGGCCCTACCGCTCCCCCCGTCAGCAATCCCTCCAAATAATCCGTCGCACCGGCCAAATCCAAATCATCCCGGTTCACAATCCCCGTCTGCTTCTCATCATACGACAGTTTCCAGTCCCCCCGACTCACAAATCCGATCCGGGTATTCGACTCATTGATCGCCTCGGAACTCGCCGCAATCGTCCGCCCCTTCAGCGTCCGGGCAATCCGCGTCGAAAACCGCACCAACGGCGTCCTGAAAGTCACCTCTCCGTCAGCTCGACCCGTCGCCAAAAACGAACCCGTCGACACATTCACCGTGTTCGTCGTGTCAGTTCCCGTATCCGTCCCAGTATCAGTTCCCGTGTCCGTGCCCGTATCGGTCCCCGTGTCCGTCCCGGTATCCGTCGTCGTCCCGCCCACCTGAGCCTGAGCCACCCAGTTCACCTCCCCCTCGTCAGTCACCGCTCGAAACAACCTTCCCCCGTCATTCACAGGCACCACCGCCACCCCATCCGCCCCACGCTGCGTGAACACAAACGACCCCGTCCCTCCCGTCACCGGCGCCACAAAATAACCACCCAAAAACGGCCGATCATTGAACCCGTCCGTCCGCTTGAAATCCATCTCATAAACCACCAACTGCCCGGCAGCGGGGATTGCCGCCATCAAAAATAGCCCCAACACCATCAACCGGGCGCGGGCAGCAGAGATCGCATCAAAAAGTCTCGTCATCATGTCACATTAACTCCGGTTAGGTCTGGAGGTCAAGACACGCCTCCGCCCCCTCCCGTTCAATCTGACATCCCTCCCCGGCGAATCCACCCCGCCAGCGGCTCCAGTTTCTCCACCCAATCCACCCCCAGCCCGCACCCGAACGCCGCCCCATTCACACTCGTCAGCCCCACCTCCCCCCGCCGCACGTCCAACGTCGCAAACCCTGCCTCATGCCGCCGAAAAAGATCCCCATGCACCGATAACACCGCCTCCTGCACCTCCGGATTCCACATCGACAAGCCCCTAAAATAATGGTGCCCATTCCGCTCCACATGCGCCACCCCCAGCATCGCCTGAACCGCTAGATCCTGGTTCAATGCCACCGGCCCCACATTCGCCAAATCCTCCCCACTTACAAATCGCCGCCCGCCATCCCCCGCATTCGCCCTCTGCATCATCGCCAGATTCGCCACCCCCTTCATGACACCTTTGCAGTTCTTGTGACTCACCCCCCGATACCCCACCCGCATCGCCTCCGGCCACGCCCCCAAGTCACCATCCCCCTCATCCAGCAACAACGCGGGCGCCCCTTCCCACCTCGCCAGCACCTCCGCTACCTCCCCCTCCAAACAAACCTCTCTCCGCAGCGGCTGCTCCACAAACATCACCCTTCCTAACCCTTCCTTCAGTCCCATATCCCCCGCCAACCCTTCATAATACTCGCGAAACGCCCCCAAACTCAAAAAAGCCTCATTCCCATCCAGCGTGCACCGCCAATCCAATCCCGCCTCAGCCTCCAAAACCTCAAACACCCCCCTCAATCGCGCCCGATCCGCCTCCAGTTCTCCACCCAGCTTGATCTTGAAATGCGTCAACCCATAGGCCCGCACACACGCCTGCAAACTCACCGGCAACCCATCCTCCAGTCTCTCCTCCTCCGGAATCTCCTCCTCCCGCAGCCAATCCCCAAGCCCCACCGTGTGCCGAACCCTCACCGATCCCCCAGGAGCCTCCGGCAGCACGCTCGCCAAATCCACCCCCGCCAGCGCCTCCCTCACCACCCCCAGATCCCCCACAATCTCCCCTCCCCTCATAAGCTCATGCAACGGCCTCCCCGCCGCCCGGGAAAGCCCGTCCAACACCGCCCGCTCCACCACACTCACCCCCAACCCCGCCAACAACCCCGGCACCCGCCTCACCCCCGCCCAACTCGTCTGCTCATCCAGCACCGCCCGCCACCATTCCCCACACGTCCCCTCCACCTGCCCCGCATGCCGCCCAATCCGCGCCGCATTCTGAATCACCGAAATCATCTCCGCCAGATCCGCCTCAAACAGCGTCCCCGGATCCTTCGTGAACCACTTCGGCGGCAAACCCTCCGCCGTCACCCCACGCTGCCACTTCCCCCCCACCACCAAATCCACACTCACCACCACATGCGGCAGCCAGTTCAAACTCGCAATCCCATACCGAAACGGAAACCGCGTCCGCATCGGCAGCACATGGAAATGAAAACCCTCCACTCGAAATCTCAGCATGCCGGATCCATCGGTCAGCCCATTCCAAAATGCACCCGCAATTTCCATTGAGCACTTCCCCTCACCGTGCGTCTATCCCTTGACGCCATGCCCGAAAATCCCACCACCGCCTCCGATGACCGCGACCTCGACATCCGCCGCGTCAACGAGCGCGCGGATGACATCGAAGACAAACTCCCCAAACTCCGCCAATGGATGGAGCAGGGCCGCCTCATGCTCTCCCTCGTCAAAGACTACGTCACCGGCGCCTACCGCGAAGTCCCCTACTGGGCCATCAGCGCCACCGCCCTCGCCCTCCTCTACGTCCTGAACCCCGTCGACATCCTGCCCGACCTCATCCCCGGCATCGGCTACCTCGACGACGCCACCGTCGTCGCCTTCTGCCTCAAACTCATGGAGCGCGAACTCGACAAATACAAAGCCTGGCGCGCTCAAAAGAGCAAGATCATCGACGTCGCGCCTTAGACCAGGCGGGCAATCCCCGCCCACACTTGCACAATCCTCGGCGAGCCAACACTCGCCTTCAGCTCTAGGGTCCCAATGCGCCAGGAAACCTCCTGTCGCCAACCAACCAGACCCACTGACCACCATGAAGCGCAACGAACCCGTCTCCAAAATCATGTCCACCAATGTCGCCACCGTCCACCACGGCGACCCCGTCTCCAAAGTCCGCCAGATCGTCAAAGAACGCGGCGTCCACCACATCCCCGTCGTCAATGGCGACCAGCTCATCGGCATCGTCTCCTTCTCAGACATCCTCCGCGTCAGCTTCGGCGACACCTTCAACACCGACGAACGCACCGTCGACGCCACCCTCGACCACACCCTCACACTCGAGGACATCATGGCCAAAAGCCCCATCTTCCTCCAGGAGTCCGCCACCATCCGCGAAGCCGCCGAAATCCTCTCCCAAGGCAACTTCCACGCCGTCCCCATCGTCCACGGCACCAAACTCGTCGGCATCGTCACCACCACCGACCTCATCAAATACCTACTCGACCAGTTTTAGTCGCGGCAAGATCTTCGATTCAATAGCCCCAACACCACAGTGCCCGGATCCGCCATCAGCAGTTCCGGGCACTTGCTTTGAGTCCTTCAGCAGCAGGCCTTAGCCCACCAACCGCCGCGCCTCCGCCAACGCCGCCTCCACCTGCCCCACATCCTTCCCGCCCCCCCGCGCAAAGTCCGGCTTCCCGCCCCCTTTGCCACCCACCAGCGGCGCAATCGCCTGAATGATCTTCCCGGCCTGCACCCGCGCCTGATGCTCCTTCCCCACGTTCGCCATCAGCGTCACATTCCCGCCACCCGTCGCCGCCAACACAATCACCCCGTTGAACATCCCCTTCAGCGCATCGTTCAAAGCCATCGCATAATCCGCATCCACATCCCCCAGATTCGCCACAATTAGATCATTCTCCGCCGTCTCCAGCAGCGCCTTCGCCCGCCCGCTCGCCTCCCGCTGCTGCGCCGCCTTCAACGCCTTCTCCAGCGCCTTCTGCTGATCCAGCATCGCCTCGATCTTCTTCTCCAAATCACTCGTCCCCTGCGCGCTCACCTTCCCCGCCAACGCCTTCAGCAACTCCGCATCCGCCCGCGCCGCCTGATACGCCTCCAACCCCGCAATCGCCTCAATCCGCCGCACCCCTGACGCCACCGCCCCTTCGCTGACCAGCCGAAACAGCCCGATCTCACCCGTGCTGCGCGTGTGCGTCCCCCCGCACAACTCCATGCTCCATCCATCCAGTTGATGACGCTGGCCGCCAATCTGCACCACCCGGACCAGATCCCCATACTTCTCACCAAACAACGCCATGATGCCGCTGTTCGCCTTCGCTTCCACATACGGCACTTCACTCCAGGAGACCGGATCATTCGCCACAATGCGCTCATTCACCAGTCGCTCGATGTCGGCCAGCTGCTGCGCCGTCAGCGCCGCGCTGTTAAAATCAAAAGTCAGTTTGTCCGGCGTCACACTCGAACCCTTCTGCGTCGCATCACGACTCACCACCTCATGCAACGCCCAGTGCAAAATGTGGGTGACCGTGTGATGACGCTCAATGGCGCGCCGCCGCGGCCCATCCACCAAAAGACGCACCGTCGCATCAACCGCAGGCGTCTCCTCGCCCTCCAAAAAGTGCAACCACGTGTTCCCCACCTTCGTCGTGCTCGAAATCGGAAACGTGTTCGCTCCCAGGATCAACTGCCCAGCATCCCCGACCTGCCCACCCATCTCGGCGTAACACGTCGACACATCCAGCACCACCGCGTTCTTGTCCTTCATCGACACCACTTCCAAAACCCGCACATCCGCTTCCAGCGTGTCATACCCAATGAACTTCGTCGGCGCCTTCGTCTCGATCTCACTCACCGACACCACCTGCTTGTTCTTCTTGCCCGCCTCACGCGCCCGCTCCCGCTGCTCCGTCATGAGCGTCTCAAAGCCCTCCACATCCACCGTCAATCCCCGCTCACGAGCCAGCAACTCTGTCAGATCAATCGGAAACCCAAACGTGTCATAAAGTTGAAACGCAAACGCCGCATCAAGCCGCTCACCTTTCAACGCAGCCACCTCATCCTCAAACAACGCCACACCCCGATCCAGCGTCCGGTTAAACGCCTCCTCCTCCACCTTCAGCACCGCCTTCACCTGCTCCCGCTTCACCTGCAATTCCGGAAACACCTCCGCCATCTGCGCCGCCAGCACATCCACCAGCTTGTAAAAAAACGGCTCCTTGAACTCCAGCGTCCGCCCATACTTCACCGCCCGCCGCAATATCCGCCGCAGCGTGTAGTTCCGATCGCTGTTCCCCGGCTGAATCCCGTCCGCAATCGAAAAACTCAACGTCCGCAAGTGATCCGCAATCACCCGAAACGCCACATCGATCTTCTCCTGCTCGGTCACCGGCACCACATGCCCCTGCTCATTCGCCTTCGGCAGCGTGCTCCGGTAATGCTTCCCACTCAGCTTCGTCAGCTCGTCAAAGATCGGCTTGAACACATCCGTGTCGTAATTGCTGATCTGCGCCGTCTCGAAATCCGTGAAATTCTTCGTCCCCTGAATGATGCTCGTCAGCCGCTCAAACCCCATCCCCGTGTCCACGTGCTTCGCCGGCAGCGGCACAAAGCTACCATCCGGATTCGCATTGTACTGAATGAACACATTGTTCCAAATCTCAATGCAGCTCGCATCACTCCCGTTCACCAGCTTCGCCCCCTCACGCTGACGCTCCTCGCTCAACTCAATCGGCCCCGGCGTCAAATCGATGTGAATCTCCGTGCACGGACCGCACGGCCCCGTGTCCGCCATCATCCAAAAATTGTCCTTCTTGTTCCCGTTCACAATGTGAATCGCCGGGTCCAATCCCACACTCCGAAACTTCTCCGCCCACAGCTCCCAACTCTCCTCATCCCGCTCCGCCGGATCCCCCTTGCTCTTGTCAGGTTGGTAAATCGTCGCAAACACCCGGCTCGCCGGAAACTTGAACCGCTCCACGATCAACTCCCAGCTCCACGAGATCGCCTCCTGCTTGAAGTAATCCCCAAAACTCCAGTTCCCCAGCATCTCAAAAAACGTGTGGTGATACGTGTCCAGCCCCACATCTTCGAGGTCATTGTGCTTCCCTCCCGCCCGGATGCACTTCTGCGTGTCCGCCGCCCGCGTCGGCAATCCCTTGTGCAACACGCCTGGCCAGGAATCGACATCCGCACTCCGCTCCCCCAAAAAGATCGGCACAAACTGGTTCATCCCCGCATTGGTGAAAATGCGCGCCCCATCCCGGCTCGTGTAACCCACATTGTCGCTCGGCACGATCGTGTGCTGCTTCGACTTGAAAAAATCCAGGAAGGTGGCGCGAATCTCGGCGGCGGTAGGAACGTGGGCAGACATGGGAAAGGCGCCCACTATGGCGGAATCCCGCCCGCTGGCAAGCAGCGGAAACACCCCCCGCCACAACCCCCATCCCGCCTTCCCCCAAAAAAAGTCACCTTTCTTGAATCCAGTTCCAAATCATGAGCGCATCCCCTTGTGCCATGTCGCCCTCTCTGCTACCCATTCCACCTCCGGGAATGCCCTGGCAATGGGCCGCTCACCCGCTCATTCAGTCACTCGTCACACCCTCTCAAACCCAGTCCCCGTCACTCCCAGATCGCATGAGTTTGCCATCCGCCACGACGCTAAACCCCTCTGATGAGGAGCTCATGCAGCGCGTGGCCGACACTGACGAACGCGCTTTCCAAACCCTCTACGACCGCTTCTCCCCTCCCCTCTTCGCCCTCCTCCGCCAAATGCTGGACGACGAAAAAGACGCCGAGGATGTCCTCCAGGAAGGCTTCCTCTACCTCTGGGATCGCGCCAAAAACTTCGACCCCTCCCGCGCCAAAGCCTTTACCTGGGCCACGATGATCTTCCGCCACAAAGCCATCGACCGCATCCGCTCCCAGGGCCGCCGCCATCGCATGACCGAACGCGCCGCCATCGAGCTCCCCACCCTCCTCGGCAGCTCACCCGCCCAGGCCGACGACGAAGCCTCCGCCCAGGATCACCGCTCCCTCCTCGCAAAAGCCCTGCAAACCCTCCCCTCCGAGCAGCGCAGCCTCATCGAGTGCGCCTTCCTCAAAGGCCTCACCCACCACTCCATCTCCGAATCCCTCGGCCTCCCCTTGGGCACCGTCAAAACCAACATCCGCCGCGGCCTCATCCGCCTCCGCGACATCCTGCAAGGAGGCCTCGCATGACCGATTTCCTCCAAGATCAAGCCGCCCTCTATGCCCTCGGCCTGTTGGACCCTGAGGAAGCCCGCGCCCTCGAACAACTCATCCCCTCGGACCCCACCCTCGCCACCCTCGTTCGCGACTTGCAGGACACCCTCGCCACCACCACCCGCGCCCTCCCCGTCGCGACCCCTCCTCCCGCCCTCCGCGCCCAGCTTCTCGACCAGATCCGGCTCCGCAAAAACCAGGCCCCCTCCCGCCCCAAAGCCCTCCGCTCCACCAGCTCACCCGCCTGGAGCCGCCTCGCATGGGGCCTCGCCGCCGCCCTCGCCGTCACCTCCTCCTGGCTCTACACCGAGCGCGCCCGCCTCACCGACTCCCTCAACGTCCTCGCCTCAAACGAAGCCGCCGCCCGCCTCGACGCCAACAACTTCCTCGCCCGCGCCAACATCCAGCAGTCTCGTGCCGACATCGCCGAAGCCGCCGCCTCCCGCACCCGCCAAGAGGCCGACTCCCTCAAATCCTCCCTCACCCAGCTCACCACCGACCTCCAATCCCTCCAGCAACGCAACGCCCTCGCCCAAATGCAGATCGCAACGTTGCAATCCACCGTCACCGAATTCCAACAAGGCGTCGCCGTCGTCGTCTGGGACAGCGAAAAAGAACAAGGCATCCTCAAACTCGAAAAAATGCCGCCCATCGCGGCCGACAAAGACTACCAGCTCTGGGTCGTCGATCCCACCAAACCCAAAACCGTCGATGCCGGCATCGTCCGCGTCGATGCCAACGGCTTTGCCCGCGTCGAATTCAAACCCGTCGTCGATATCTCCGAAGCCGCCAAATTCGCCGTCTCCATCGAGCGCAAAGGCGGTGTGCCTGAAAACGAAGGCCCCGTCATCCTCGTCGGCCCTTAATCACGTCCGCCCCATCACCTCGTGACCTGGCTGCGCCTCCTCCTCGCCCTCGCCTGCGCACTCGCCGCCTTGCCCGCCATCGTCACCTTCCACTCCCTCCCCCTCTGGAAAGCCACCCTCGCCGTCAGCGAATACGGCCACCGCTTCGCTCTCCTCCCCGCCCTCCTTCTCCTCTGGGGCCTCATCGACCGCAGCCCCGTCGCCCGCCTCTCCAGCCTCCTCGCCATCGCCTCCCTGACCCCCTTTCTCATCCCCACCCTCCTCATGCTCAATCAGGGCCGCTACTTGCACTCGGACCTGAAGCGCGCCTTCGGGCTCACCATGCCCCCCTGGAAACCCCATCTCTCCGCCTACTTCACCGGCACAGCCCCCCCTCCCAATCCCCAATCCCCTCCCACCCAGCGCCTCAAAGTCCCCCTCCCCGATTCCTCTCCCCTCACCGTCCTCTTCCACCCCGCCCTCTCCACTTCCCCCGCCCCCTGCCTCATCGTCCTCCACTCCGGCGGCTGGGAACGCGGCTCCGCCGAAGAATTCCCCGCCTGGACCCACCACTGGACCTCCCAAGGCTTCGCTGTCGCCTCCATCGCCTATCGCCTCGCCCCCGCCCACCCCTGGCCCGCCCAATACGATGACGTGCGCGCCACCCTCGCCTTCCTCAAACAAAACGCCGCCACCCTCCGCCTCACCGGCCAGCACTTCGCCCTCCTCGGCCGTTCCGCCGGCGGCCAAATCGCCACCGCCTGCGCCCACAGCCTCAACGACCCCACCATCCGCGCCTGCATCGCCCTCTACGCCCCCGCCGACATGACCTTCGCCTGGAAATACGCCGATCCCAACGACGTCCTCGACTCTCCCCGACTCCTCCGCCAATACCTCGCTGGCACCCCGGAAGACGCCCCCGAAAACTACCGCTCCGCTTCCGCCATCGACCTCGCCCAACCCGGCGGTCCCCCCACCCTCCTCGTCCACGGCCGCCGCGACGTCCTCGTCTGGGAACTCCAGTCCCGCCGCTTCGCCGCCCACCTCGCAGGCCAAAACATCCCCCACTACTTCCTCGACCTCCCCTGCGCCACCCACGCCCTCGACTACCCCTGGCACGGCCCCTCCTCCCACCTCCTCCGCCCCACCCTCGACGCCTTCCTCACCCACTTCCTCAAAACCCCCTAACCCAAAAATTCCCCACCACCATCGTCCTCGTCCTCCTCCCCCATCCTGTAAATCCTCCCAATCCTGCAATCCTGTCCCAAAAATCCCCGCATCCTCCTCGTCCTCCTCTCCCATCCTGTAAATCCTGCAATCCTGCAATCCTGTCCAAAAATCCCTCCGCCTCCTCATCCTCCTCCCATCCTGTTAATCCTCCCCCATCCCGTTAATCCCGTCCCCCAAAAAACCTCAAAGCTTCTCCAAAGCCGCCCGCCCTCGCCGCTTCGACTCCGGATCATCCTTCTCCGTCTCCGGCATCGCCAGCCCCTTATTGATCGCCTTTCTCGCCTCCTCCGCCTTCCCCATCTGCGCATACGTCCTCCCCAGCTCGATGTGATGGATCAACCGGTCCGGCCGCAACGCCAGCGCCTTCTGAAAACACTTCAGCGCCTCCTCGTTCGACGCCGGCGGCAGCGCCCCATACACAATCTTCACCAGCCCCCGCACCAGCCCGCTCATCCCCGCCAAAGCCTGGTGCCAACGCCCCAGCAAATGCCACGCGTAATCGTTGTTCGGATTCAGCTTCACCGCCTTCTCCGCCTCCTCCTTGATCCGCTTCGACGCCTGCACCTTCTCCCGGTTCCCCTGCAGCTGCGTGATCTTCCCCAAACAAATCGAGATCGCCAAATGCGCGTCACTGTTCCTCGGCGCGATCTTCACCGCCCGCTCCGCGTACTCCAGCCCCTTCTTCCCCGACTCAATCTTCGCCGTCACCGACCCTAACTCCCCCATCCGGTAAATGTACTGCCGCGCAATCTTCACCAGCAAATCCGCATCCTCCGGCGCCAGCTTCTCCGCCGGCAAATAAGACTTCAGAGCCTCATCCGCCTCGAACTTCACATCCGCCGCATCCCCCTTCGCCATCAACTCCGCCAAATCCTGCGCTCCCGCTGATCCACCGATCAGCAGCGCGCCCAGCATCATCAAAGCAATCGTCTTCATCGTTTCACAAATCGGTAATGCGACACCACCCACTCCTCCCCGTCGCGGTAGCCCCATAGCTCCGCACAGGCCATGTAAAAGATCCGCCAATACGCCCACCACTTCACCGCCTGATCCGCCCCATACGTCTCCCGAAACAGCGGCATGATCTCCGCCTTGTTTTCATCCATCCGGCTCAGCCACGCCTCCGACGTCTTGCTGTAGTGCATCCCGCTCACACACCAGTGATCCTCAATCTTGAGATCATCCTGGAAGTAAAGCAGCAAATCATCCGACGGCATCTGACCCCCGGTGAAAAAATACTTCGCCATCCAGTCCTCGTCACTCGTCGCCTCAAAGTGATACGCATACTCCCGGTGCGTGAAAATATGCACAAACAGCTTCCCCCCAGGCTTCAACCACCGCGCGATCCGCCCCATCAGCACCTGGTAATTCTTCATGTGCTCAAACATCTCCACCGACACACACCGATCAAACTCCCCATCTCCCACCCCCTCAAAGTGGATCATGTTCGCCGTCACAATCTCCAGATTCGTCAGCCCCCTCCGCGCCGCCTCCGCATCGATGTGCGCCTTCTGTGTCCGCGAATTCGACACACTCGTGATCCTCGCCTTCGGATAGTGCTCCGCCATCCACAAAGACAGCGACCCCCACCCGCACCCCAGCTCCAAAATCCGCTGCCCATCCTGCAACTCCGCTCGCTCGCACGTCATCCCCAGCATGATCGCCTCCGACTCATCAAACGTCGTCGTCGGCTCCGGCCAATACCCGCTGCTGTATTTGAGGTGCTTCCCCAGACACAACTGATAAAACCGCGTCGGCACCTCATAATGCTGCTCATTCGCCTCATCCGTCGCAATCGCCACCGGACTCGCCTTCAACTCCGCCACATGCCGCATCAACGCCGCCTGCTGCGCCTCAATGTTCGGCTGCTTGTTCTTCCGCAACGTATTCGCCAGCCTCTGGCGGATCCCAAATCGAATCGCCGCATCCGGCAGCAGATCCTTGGCAAGCAAATCATTCACATTCAGCATAGTCTTCTCTTCTTTCTGCGATTCAAACAATCAACCGGATTCATCTAACCTGGATTATTCATGAACATCGTCGCGAAACCGCTCAAAAGCTTGAGGCTGCAAGTCGGGCGCAGTTTTGAAAGGCTGAGTGCATTGGTAAATGCTCGATGCCTTTCAAAACAAGCCCAACGCAGCAGACTCGGGCTTTTCAGCGGTTGCAGTAGATGGCTCATGAATAATCCAGGCTAAACTCCATTTCAGCAAATTGACCCCCCAAGGTGGTGCAAGCATCTTGCTTGCACTCCCCTCACTTCCGCCGAAACCACGGCACAAACGCACTCGTCGTCCGCTGATACTCCCGATACACCTCCCCGCGCTTCTCCACCGACAGCTTCTCCGTCAGCGGAATCCCCGTCACATTCAGCAAAAAATGCAGCATCGCCAGCGGCGCCAAAATCGCCCACCAGCCCCCCACCGCAGGCAGCGCCATCAAAAACAACGCCCACCACAGCAGCGACTGAAAAAAGTAATTCGGATGCCGCGAATACCGCCACAACCCCGCCTGACACACCGTCTTCCCAAACGGATTCTCCCGCCTGAAGCGCGCCAACTGCGCATCCGCCACCCCCTCCCCGATCAACGCCACCACCCACAACACCAGCCCCGCCACCTCCAGCGGATGCCACACCGCCTCCACCCGACTCGCAATCAAAAGCACCGGCAGCATCAGCAACCACACCAGCACCGCCTGCATCAAAAAGAACTTCAAAAACGCCCCCTTCAAATTCCCCTTCCACTTCTCCCTCAGCACCGCATACCGCACATCCTCCTTCGGATGATGCGACGCCACCCGCCTCCACAAATAACTCCCCAACCGCAAACTCCACCCCGCCACCAACACCCCGATCGCCACCCGCCGCGGTCCCCAACCCCCGGACAGCACCGCATACCCCGCCGCCACCGGCGCAAAACTCAGCGCCCACGTCACATCCACAAACGAGTAATTGTCCAGCCGCACACTCAGCCGAAACGTCACCCAAAACAACGCCACCAGCAGCGCCGCCCCCATCCCAGCGATCACCCAAAAATCAAACATCCCCCACCCCCTTACCTCGCTTCACCCGCTTCGCCAATCCTTCCACCAAAATCTGGCTCGCCACCCGCAGCCCCACAATCAACACCGGCGCCACCAGACACCACACCGCTATCCCATACAGCGCCGTCATCCCGTAATCCCGAAAAAACGGCCCCGGCTCCGCAAAAAACCGCTCAATCATCGACGGTATGTGAATCGACACATGCGGCGCGTTGAACAGCCACTCCCCCGCCCGGTAAAACCCCAGCACCAGCGCCAATTGCACCGGCGCCGCCAGCCACTTGAACGCATGCAAGATCGGCTGGTTCAACTTCATCGGCACCCCCACCATCAAACTCAACAGCGTCGTCGACCCGATGATCGGAAAGATCCCCAGCGTCACCCCCCACGCAATCGCCTGCGCAATTTTCCCCGGACTCGTCCCCTGCGTCAACTGCACCACCACCGGCCGCACCACCCACCGCTGAAACACCGACCGCTTAGGCTCCACCACCACCCCCGGCTCCACCGCCACCACCTCCGCACTCACGCCTCCCTCCTTCTCAGCAAGACATCCTCAATCGAAGCCGAAGCCGGCACCTTGAACAACTGAATCAAAGCATAAACCGCCATCGCAATGTTCCCCAACAGCAGCACCCCGATCAACCACCCCACCCGCGCCCCCCAACCCCGCTCCTTGTAAACGATCCAGCAGTAAAACGTCAAAAAGCCCCAATACGCATCAAACAACGTCGCAATCATCCACGGATGCCCAATCACCTCCG
>JAIYDW010000144.1 GCA_027487315.1 Verrucomicrobiaceae bacterium
ATGGTGAAGGCGGCGGTGGAGGAGGTGCCGGTGGAGGCGTCGCTGGGGTTTGGGGTGGTGTTGGTGGAACCGCCGGCGACGAGGATTTGGCCTTCATTGAACATGGCGAAGCAGCCTTCTTTCGGGAAGAGGGCGCCGGGGACGTCGATGCCGCTGTAGGCAAGAGTGCCGTTGCCGGCGGTGGTGAGCCAGTGCATTTGGCGAGTGGGGCCGCCGTGGAAGAGGCGGCCATCGGGAGCAACGAGGATGAGGGGGTGCCAGCGCGTGACATAGCCGGGCTGGGCGACGATGCTTTCCCAGGGGATGCCGGGGAGGCGCTGCCAGCCGTTGGCTTGGGACCAGCGTTCGGCGGTGTTGGTGCCGCCGTCGCCGGAGACAGTGAAGACGCTGCTGTCGACGAGGGCGACGCTGGTGTTGTACCAGCGGGGGTCGTTCATGTTGGGGAGGGCGGACCATTGGTTGGTGCGCCAGTCGAAGATGCTGCTGAGGCGGGTGGTATTGCGTCCGCCGTTGATGACGACGCGGCCATCCTGGAGCATGGCGGTGCCGCCGCAGAACATGTCGTGGCGGGGGTTGTTGATCTCAGTGAAGGAACCGGTTCTGGGGTTCCAGACGGCGGCGAAGGTGAATTCGTTGCCGACGGGGAAGGTGGTGCGCTGGTTGGAGGAGAAGGTGAGGAGGCGGCCGTCCGGGAGGGTGGCGGCGGTGACGGGGATGTGAGGAGTCCAGGGGATGACATTGCCCCACTCGCCGAGGCTGATGCGGGCGGTGGCGACGGTGGCGGCGGGAGCGGGGGCGGCGAAGGCGGGGGCGAGGGCCTGGGCTTCAGCGGAGAGTTGATCGGACAAGCCATGGTCGTCTTCACCGGCGAAGCTGAGGCCGGGGAGGAGGGCGAGGATGATGAGGAGGTTTTTCATGGCTGTTTGGCAAGGGAGGGGCCGGATTTTTCGGCGTTGAGAAAGGTTTCGTCGGTGAGGGTTTTGAGGAAGGCGACAAGGGCTTGCTGGTTGTCGGGGCTGAGTTGGATGCCGGCGGCGGGGTGTTTGGCGAGGTTGGGGTCGAGGGTGTCGGAGCGGGTGAGGGGACCGTTGTAGTGGGCGACAACTTGTTCGAGGGTGTCGAAGCGGCCGTCGTGCATGTAGGGGGCGGTGGCGGCGATGTTGCGGAGGGAGGGGGTCTTGAATTTGCCTTTGTCCGAGGGTTTGCCGGTGGTGGCCATGAGGCCGAGGTCGTCGGGGGAGAGGTGGAGGCCGTTGTTTTTGAAGCTGTGGTCGGTGAAGAGGGTGCCGCCGTGGCAGTGGAAGCAGTCGGCGCCGAAGAGGCCGCGTGCCGGGTCATGCTCGGTGACGAAGAGTTGGAGGCCGCGTTTTTCCTGTTCGGTGAGGGTGTCGACTTTGCGGGCGGCGCGGTCGAAGCGGCTGTCCTGGGAGATGAGGGTGAGGAGGTATTGTTCGAGGGCTTTGGCGATGCGGTCGGGGGTGATCTCAGGGGAGCCGAATGCGGCATTGAAGGAAGGGCTTTTTTTGCCGAGGCGGGTGACGGCCTGGTCGAGGGGGAGGTTCATTTCATGGGGGTCCTGGATGGGCATGAGGACCTGCTGACGGAGGGAGGGGGCGCGGCCATCCCAGAAGAAGGTTTTGGCCCAGGCGAGATTGAAGAGGGGCATGGACTGGCGTTTGCCGATCTGGCCTTCGGCGCCGAGGCTGACGCGGCGGGAGTCGCTGAAGGCGGTGGAGCGGTCGTGGCAGGAGGCGCAGGACTGGGTGTTGTTGATGGAGAGGCGGGTGTCGTGGAAGAGGGATTCGCCGAGGGCGATGCCTTCGCGGGTGAGGGGGTTGTCGGCGGGGAGGGCGACCTGGGGGAAGCGGTGGGTGATGTCGAGTGAGTGGGGGGTGGTGCCGGGTGGGGGTGGGGTGTGATGGGGAGTGGTTGTGAGGGGCTGATAGAGGTCGGGGTGGGTGGAGAGGATGCGGAAGGCGCGGGTGAGGTTGGTGGCGATGCGGGGGGCTAGGGGGTCGCCGGGACGGGAGTGGGTGGAGGGGGCGTCGCGGGTGGGGTCGATGCCGTCGAGGAGGGTGGCGACATCGAGGGCGATGCGGAGGGTGAGGGGTCCGCCGCCTTGGAGGTCGACGGGGAGTTCGACCTGGGTGAGGAAGGGGTTGGTGGCGAGGTGGTAGGAGAAGCCGGAGGGAGGGAGGCCGGGGAGGGAGGTTTTGCCTTCGAGGGCGAGGAAGACGTAGCCGCCCTGCCAGCCCCAGTGGAGGCGGTTGGTGTCGGGATGGAGGGGGTGGTTGGGGGGCCACTGGGCGGGGTCGGCGGCGTTAGGGGCCGGGGGGACGCCGATTTGGAAGCGGATGGCGGTGAAGCGTTCGGCGGGAAGGCCGGTGGCGGGGGGGAGGACGGAGGGTTGGGATTGGGAGACGAAGGCGAACCAGTCTTCGGACTGGAGCCAGGAGCCGTCGGCGCGGCGGAGGGCGAGGTTGGAGAGGAGGAAGTCTAGGCGCTCGAGGCGGAGGTTAGCGGAGGGGATGGTAGCGGGCCAGGAGGGGCGGGGGAGGTCTTGATCTGACCAGGTGGGGCGGAAGTCGAGCTGGAGAGTGCCAGAGGGGGACGAGCGAGAGGCTGCGGCCGCGCTGAAGAAAGCGAGGAGAAGCAGGAGCGAGAGGGCTCGGTCTGGTCGAACGAGAGGCATGAATGAGAATTTTCACAATAATGGGAGATAAAGTTGGAATTACCATAGACCATTTGTAAAAAAGTTGTCAGAATGAGACTCATGAATTAGGTAATTCTCTGGAGTGAGAGGGGGGGAAGGGATGGCGAAGGGGGTTGGAAAACGGACCGACGCTGATGCAATGAGACCAAGCCAAGCGGAGCCTTGCCTTGGCACCTTCCGTGCCATAAACTGCGACCATGAAAATGCTGAGCATTCCTTACCCTGAATCGCTTCTCGGTTCCCTGCATGTGTCCGAGGGCGAGTTCGAGCGTGAGGCACGCATGGCCATGGCTGTGAAGCTCTTTGACACGGGAAGGCTCAGTTCCGGCCAAGCCGCCGATCTCGCCGACATGCCCCGAGTCCATTTTCTTTATGAACTCGGTCGCTGGGGTGTTTCCGCTTTGCAGACGAGGGAAGATGAGTTGGAGAGTGATCTGAACGTCGCCCGCACTCTGAATGACCGTCATCAACACTAGCCCGGCGATTCATCTTCACGCCGTCTTGCCTGGAGGACTGGGTTCGCTGGTCAGGTTGATTGGTGAGGTCATCGTCCCCTGGGAAGTCGGCCAAGAACTCAGCGCCGGTTCCGCTAAAGATGCGACTTGGCGCGAAATCCAAGCCCTTTCCGGCATTCACCATCGATCTGCAAGTATTGCCGTTCATCCCCTGCTCTCGGCGCAGATTGACCTGGGTGAGGCTGCGGTGATTCAGACCGCGTTGGACGGGGCGCATGACGCTGTCATCCTGGACGATCTCAAAGCCAGGCGAATTGCCCGAACCCTTGGTCTTCAAGTGACCGGCACGCTGGGTGTTTTGCTTCAAGCCAAACAATCGGGGCTTCTGCCTTCTGTGAGGGGCGCCATTACCAGTCTGGAGAGACGCGGTATGTGGATCGCGCCATCCCTGGCTGCCAAGGCGATTGTTCTCGCGGGTGAGTAACTAGGGGTATTTGGGGTTTTCGTAACTTGGGACGCATGGATTCCGCTGACTCTGCATTGGCGATGGACCATCTCAAAACGGCTTGAAGCGGTGAGAGCGCGCTCGCTCGCGAAGCAGCATACCCCTTTTTAAGGCACTTGAGGAAGTGTTGGGGAGGCGGCAGGATGACGCTGATGAAGTTTATCTGCACCCTACTCTTCCTTCTCACTCTCGGGACAGCGTATTCCGCCGACAAGCCCAACGTGCTCTTCATCATTTGCGATGACTTGAATGATTACATCGGTGCGCTCGGAGGGCATCCGCAGGTGAAGACACCGAACATCGACCGGCTATTCGCCAGTGGTGTCTCGTTTACCCAGGCGCACTGCAATGTGCCCATCTGCGCGCCGTCCCGCGCGAGTCTCTTCACCGGGCTTTATCCGCACACCTCGCGGAACTTTGGCATGGACAACTGGGATGAAAATGAGGTCTTGAAAAACAACCGCACGCTCATGGATCATTTCCGGGCGCAGGGTTATCAAACCTTGGGCACGGGCAAGATCATGCACAACCGCGACCGCAAGGAGTGGCAGCAATATGGGAATCCCTCGGATTACGGCCCCTTTGCGAAGCAGGACGAAAAAGAGGTCGCCCACCCAGACACGCCCGCGCCTTTTCGGGACGACTTCGGCTCCATCGACGGGTCGTTCGGTCCGCTGCGGAATCTGGAGGGGAGCGGGTTCTCCTGGATGTCGAGCAGTTGGCAGGGCCAGCGAACGATGCGCTACACATCCGACACGGATCGCGATCTGACGCCCGATGAAATGAACGCGCAGTGGGCCGTGGCCAAGCTGGGCGAACTGGGGGCGAAACCCAAGGCGAAGCCCTTCTTCATGGGTGTGGGCTTCATCCGTCCGCACACACCGCTGATCGTGCCGCAGAAATACTTCGACCTCGTTCCTCTCGAAACGATCCAACTGCCCGAGATCAAGGCCGGGGATGCGGAGGACACGTTCAAGCACACGCTCATCAAAGATGGCGATGATCGCGGCCGGAAGATTCACGACAGTCTGGTGGCTTCGTTTGGCAATGACCGGGAGCTGGCCCTGAAGAAGTTCCTGCAAGCCTATCTCGCGAGCATTGCGTCCGTGGATGATCACATCGGGCAAATTCTGGATGCGCTCGACGCCTCGCCATTGAAGGAGAACACCATCGTCGTCTTCACCAGCGATCACGGCTTTCAGATGGGGCAGAAGGCTTACCTCTATAAGAACTCGCTCTGGCAGGAGAGCACGCGTATCCCGCTCGCGATTCGTGCTCCGGGTGTGGCAAAGGCCGGTGGCCGATGCTCGCGACCTGTCTCGCTGATCGACCTTTACCCGACGCTGGCGGACCTGTGCGGCCTGCCTGCGGACACGAAGAAAAGCGAGCAAGGCCGCCCGCTGGATGGCCACAGTCTCAAACCGCTGCTCACCGATCCCGAAAACGGCACCTGGACCGGCCCGGATGCGGCGCTCACCGCGCTAAGCAAGTGGGGCAAGGCCACCGACGCGATGCAGCAAAGCTACTCCCTGCGCACTGCGGAGTGGCGCTACATCCGCTACGAGAACGGCAAGGAGGAGCTTTATCGGGTCGCGGACGATCCGCGTGAGTGGACCAATCTCGCCGCCAAGGCGGAGCACGCCGCACAGCTCGAATCCTTCCGCACACAACTACGGGCGATGATGCCCAAGGCCGATCCAGCGGCCAAGCCTGCCGCGGAGATGTCCGCCGCCGAGTGGAAGGACACCTTCTTCAAAAGCCATCCCGCCGCCGATGCGAACGGCGATGGCACGCTGAGCTGGCCCGAATATCAGGATTACAAAAAGCGGCTGGATGCGGGCGAGGTCATGAAGCCGAAGGCCAATCCGAAGGCGCCCGCCGCGGCAGGTCGTCTGCAAACCACTGGCACCTTCAGCAAGACCGCCGATGGCGGGCTCATTTTCACCGACCAAGCCGGCGGCCAAGTCTATTATGCTATCAAAGAACTGGCGGCCGCCGTCGAGCCGCACTTGGGCAAATCGGTGAAGATCATCGCCAACGTGAAGGACTCGACCAAGGGGAAGGTCAAGGTCATGGTGCATCTGGTTTCCGTCCGGTGAGAGGTTCGGGGTGAAGGGTGGGTGAGCGCGAATTTCGCAAAAGGGGGCACGAATGGGAGAGAGGAGGGGTTGACTTTGGGTTGGGGGGTGGCGAAGGCAGATCATGTGAATCAAGTATCCGTCCTTTTTCGGCGCCCACCACAAACCGACAAGCCAGCTAGCACACGATTTTTGAGAACCTGTCTATTACTTCACATGGATCACCGGGAGCTGGTAAGTCGGGGCGTTGTCGGTTTTGGGCAGCAGTTGACCGGAGCTGTTGGGAACCTGTTCGAGTTTGGCGGGAGAGGCATTGAAGTCATCTGAGGTGATGGTGAAGGTTGCTTGCACGCCGCCGATGAGATCGGCGGCAGTGGAATCGGGCACGCCGGCAGGCCAGCCCCTTACGCCGCTGATGATTTGATAGGTGCCTGTGGCGAGGCCGATGGGGTCAAAAGTGATCTGCCATCCGCCGTCTGAGTTAGGCTCGCATTGGGCTCTTGTTTGTGCGACGTTGCCAGGATGACCCTCTTCTGGTACGGGGCCGAGCAGGAGATCGACCTGTGTTTTGGCAAGACGCGCTCCTTTCGGGACCTCGATACGGCCTTGCAGTTTCATCCAGCGCCAGAGGCTTCCGGCGTCGAGCTTGAGATGTTCTCCCGGTTCCAGATGCAGCAGCATTGGCGCGCTGGTGGCCTGATCGCTAATGAGCTGGAGCTGGTAGTCTGCGGCGAGCAGATAGTCGTCGCGATAGAGGTTGTTCGGCCAAGTCTTCCGCAAGTCGGCTTCCACCAATGAGATGCCGTCGTCGGGTATGTTGCGCATCAAAGTCAGACTGGTTCGGAGACTTGGAGGCAGGCCGTTCAAATCAATCTCCAGACTCGCCCAGGCACGCAGGTGCAGCACCGACAGTTCTTGGTTGACCAGTTTGCCCCAGCCGGTCGGATGCACGACAATGAAGCCAAAGCGCTCATCCTCCGGTTGCACGGTGGCGATGCCATCCGCGTCGGTGAGGACGAAGGCAGCATCCCCATCCGGCCAGTCTTGGGCTGGCAAGTCTCCGCGCTCCATTTGAACCTTGCCGAAGGTTACGTTGGTAGAGGCGATCTTGGCACCTGCCGCTGGCGAACCGTCCGGCTGCAAAACGCGGACCTCGAGAGGTTCTGCTTTCTTCAGGGCTGCGTTCCAGGTGACCGCAGGATTGTCATCGCCGAAGGGTTCCGAGATCACCGGACGATAGCCGGGTGCCGAGATCCGCAGCACGCGTGGCGTATGACGGCCCACCACATCCAGATCGAAATCAAGCCGGCCCTTCGCGCCCTTGAGCCGAGAGGGATTCCACCAGTTGTAGTTGAAGCTCTTGGGTTTGCCCGCCTCCTCAACCTTGTTGGCGAAGCCCACCACCGCGTGGAACTCGGGGATCGGAGTTTGCGTTTCTGCATCCGTCACGAGGCAGAGCACTCGCGATGGAGGAAACATTTTCACCACCACTTCATCGGCGAGTGGCGTGATGCGCACATTGCGACTGTCCCGGTAGCCTTGCAGGCCAAAGAAGTCCCAGCTTACTTCGGCGGTGGGTGCGTGCTCCCAAGTGAATCGACCTTCTTTGTCCGTGACGAAACGATGGTTCATCACCCGCAAGCCACGGTCGCCCGAGTCCTGGCCGAACCAGGTGTCCGAGGCACCGATCACGCCCGCGAGCGGTTTGCCGTCGGGATCAACGACGCGCACACGCAGGCGTTTGCCGGTGCCCATGCGGATGGTCACTGGCGACTTGAGCGTGCGGGTGTTCCAAACGAGCACTTCCGGTGCCTTGCCCTTTGCGAAGGCTGTGACCACCTCGCGGTGACCGTTCGGCGCGTTCGAAATCACAAAGCGTCCCGTGTCATCGGTTTTGTATTCAGGGAAAGTCGTGCTGCCGGAGCCTGACTCTCCCCACACGAGGGTTGCTTTTATGGGATGGCCTTCAAGATCGACGACATTGCCGGTGATCTTGAGTCCATGCCGGACCCGCGTCTCGCCTTTGCCCTGATAAAACGCAGCCGCTTGGTCTTGATCCAACCAAGAAGTCGTGCGCACGATTTCGGGGTGTTCAACTGCGAGCGAGAAGCGCCGCAGTGGCGGAGCTTCGGTGAAGCTCCAGCGTCCCTCTTTGTCGGTCGTGACCCGACGCTCCCAGACATCTGCGAAGATCTGTTGCGCCGCGCCGCCCATGCTGGAGCCGCGCATGATGAGCACCACCTTTGCATCTGTCACCGGCTTGCGTTTCTCATCCAGGACGATGCCGCCGATGGTTGCTGCTTTGGGCAAAGGAAACTCCATCATCTCCGGAAGTTGGAACTCAGGCTGTTCGAAGCTCCAGTGGAGAACCATCGGAACCCTGCCCTGCATTTGGAAACGAACGGACGCCCAATTCGGACGAGCGGCAGGCAACACCACCGTCGCCATACCATTGGCGTCTGTGGCGGTCTCGTGGCGATGTTTGCCCGATTCCTCCGAAAGCTTCACGCCAGAGAGCGGGGCCTTCGTTGCTTCATCAAAGACATGGAACTTCACCTGGGCATGCCATTGAGGAGATGGCTTGATCTCGGCCTTGGGTTCCGCCGCACGCACCAAGCCAAGCGCCGTGAGAAGCGCGAAGCCCAGTACGCCACACCAGGTGCTTGCACGCCGGCCATGCATCCATTCACCCACCAGAACGATTCGCCGACGCAGGCCCGAGGCGTGCATGGCCATGCCGACAACTCCCGGGGCATGGCGGGGCGTCGCGGGCAGCCATTCGCCGATGTGCAGCAGCGTGTCTCCATAAACGCGAGCGTCATCGGCACCGATGCGACGCAGCACCCATTCATCGCAAGCGGCCTCAGCTTCCTCGCGCAAACGATAGCGTGCCACCCAGAGCAGCGGATTGAACCAATGCAGTGCCAGCAGCAAACTTGTGAACAACTGCCACCAAAGATCACCACGCTGCGAGTGCGCAAGTTCGTGAGCGAGCACGAGCCGCAGGCGGTCCTCGGTGATGCGGTCCGCAAAGTTTTCCGGCAGAAGCAACCGGGGCCGCCACCAGCCTGCGAGCGCGGGCACCTTTATCTCCGAGCAAACCATGATCTCTGGCACACGGGTCAAGCCATTCGCTCGGCCCACATTCGCCAGCATTTCGACAAGCGGCTCTGGCGCGGACACCGATCCACGCCGCAGCCGACGATGAAGTTTCCACGAGCGTGCCATGCCCAAGAGAATCAAGGCGCTGGCGATCAGCCACCATAACGTGAAGGCCAGCGACTGAACGTCCACGCTTTGGGCGGTTGGATGCGATACCGCAGGAGGCGATGGCGGATGGTTTACGGGTGCCGGTGGGGTGGTCGTGATTGAAGCCGGAGGGGTGGCGATGAGCCGGGCCTCCGCAGGTTTTGCCGCGATACTTGGAGCTTTCACGGGCACCACAGGCAGGCCTGGCAGGAGCAGGCGCATGAAGACCAGCAACCAGAGTCCATGTCGCCACGCTGCAGATAGGCGTCGCCGGAAGCCCGCGATCACGAGTGCCGCCAGCAGCGCTAGCGCAGCGGCGTCTGCAGATTGTTGAAGCAACAATGGAACCTTGTGGTTCAGCAGGAATTCAAGCCAGTGCGGTGTGTTCATGGGAGGATCGCTGGTTTACTTTTTGACTTTCTGCTTCGCCTGCTTCTCGGCCTCATCCAGGAGGGCGCGAAGTTCTTTGATCTCGTTCCTGTCCAGGCCCTTTTCCTCGACGCAATGGGCAAGAAGAGGGGTGAGCGCACCGCCGAAGAAGCGGTCGAGAAAATCGCGCGTGGCATGGCGCAGACCTTCCTGCTTTGGCTTCGCGGGACGGAACACGTGAGCGAACTCGCCTCGATCGCGTTTGATCCAGCCCTTGGCTTCGATGCGCTCTAGCTGCACCAGCAGGGTGTTGCGTGTTATTGGCTCGGCGCGCACGGCGTTGCAGGCGTCGAGGAGATCATTGACCTTCGCTTCACCCAGCTCCCAGAGCTGGTGCATGATTGCGGACTCGGCGGGGGAGAGACGGGAAGCTTTTTTTGCCATGCCGCGAGATTACCGACAACTGTCGGTAAATGTCAAGGATCATTTACCGACAGTTGTCGGTAATACTGCCCCGAGTGGGATGATACCGATGTGCCGAATGACTAACGCCTGGTCGTCTTCAAGACCGAGGGCGCGCTCAAAGGTGCGCCGAAAGGTGTGACTGCCCGAACCTCTGTTGCTGTGCGTCTCGAGTGCGTCCTTGGCGGCGACTCCTTTTTACTCCGCCCCCCGATTTCGCTGACAGCTGGGGTCTGAGAAATTGGTTACTGGGGGATCAAGTGTCTGTCTCTTCGTGCGAGGGGAGGCAAGGAGGGGGTTGACTTGGGGGGAGTTGTCGAATTGGGTTGGGGATGCGTGAATTGATTGCTGTTTTGGTTTTGGGTTGCCTTGGGGCGGGGTTTTTGGTGCCTGGGGTTTCGGGGCAGGAGGCGGTGCCGGCGGGGAAGGTGCGGGTGGTGACGCGGGATTTGGAGCCGTTTTCGTTTGTGAAGGAGGGGCGTCGGGTGGGGTATGCGGCGGAGCTTTGGGATCAGTTGGCGCGGGAGACGGGGTTGGAGTATGAGGTGTCGGTGGTGGGGACGGCGCAGGAGATCATTGATGCGCTGAAGGAGAAGCGGGCGGATGTGGGGGTGGGGGCGCTGAGTGTGACGGCGCAGCGGGAGGGGGTGATTGATTTTTCCCAGCCGTTTTACAAGTCGGGCCTGCAGGTGCTGGTGGCGGGCGGGGGCGGGAGCTTTGCGGACAATGTTTTGCCGATGCTGATGAATCTGTTCAACCTGGAGTTGATCGGGATGTTTTTGCTGCTGCTGGGGACGATGGTTTTGATTTCGTATTTGGTGTGGCTGTATGAGCACAAGGTGAACGAGGATCAGTGGCCGGCGGATAAGCGGAAGGGGCTTTGGGAGTCGTTTTGGTGGACGGTGAGCACGCTGCTGGTGGGGGGTGCGGACAACAAGGGGCCGGTGGGTGTGGGGGGGCGGATTGTGGCGATTGTGTGGATGCTTTTGAGCATTGTTCTGGTGTCGCTTTTGACGGCGTCTTTCACGACGACTTTGACGATCAACACGCTGAAGGGGGACATCAATGGGCCGGACGATCTACCGGGGCGGAAGGTCAGTACGGTGAAGGGGAGCACGGCGGAGGCGTGGCTGAATGCGAAGGGGGCGAAGGTGGTGGCGGAGACGACAGCGGTGGAGGCTATCGCGGCGCTGCGGAAGGGGGATGCGCAGGCGGTGGTGTTTGATGCGCCGGTGTTGCAGTATGAGGCGGCGAAGTCAGGCGATGAGAAACTGCAGATGGTGGGGTCTCTGTTCGAGGAGCAGAACTATGCGTTTGCGCTGCAGCAGGACAGCGAGCTGCTGGAGAGGCTGAATCAGGGGTTGCTGACGCTGACGGAGCGTGGGGTGGGGACGGAGTTGAAGAAGAAGTATTTTGGGGAGTAGGGGGGGAATTCGGATTGCGGAATGTGGATTGCGGATTGACGAGGCCTGTCGGTCTCGCTGCGCTCGGATTTGGATTGCGGTTAGGGGTTCCAGTGTTTGTTGGCGAAGTCGGCGTATTGGGTCCAGTCGTAGGGGGTGATGTCGTGTTTGCCGGTGCGGAGGTGGTAGCCGATGTGGTCGCCGATGGGGGTGTCGGGGGCGGGCTGGGTTTCAACTGTGAGGCCGGTTTTGTTGTAGAGGGAGAAGATAGGTTCGGCGTTGAGGGCGGCGAGGAATTCGCCTTTGGGATCGGCCCAGAGGTCTTCGGTGGCGGAGGCGACGTAGAGGAGGCGGGGGGCGACGAGGGCGAGGAGTTGGTGCTGGTCGACGGGGCAGGATTGGGGGTTGGGACCGTAGGTGGCGTAGGCGGGGACGAACCAGTGGGGGAAGGACTTTGTGATGATGGCGGGGGTTTCGCCGAAGTGGCGGTATTTGAGAGCAGCGCCGCCTTCACCGGAGTTGTTGGAGATGACGAGGGCGAAGCGGGTGTCCTGGGCGCCGGCCCAGAGAGCGGCTTTGCCGAGGCGGGAGTGGCCGACGACAGCGCAGTGTTGGGGGTCGATGGAGGGGAGGGTTTGGAGGGCGTCGAGCATGCGGGAGAGGCCCCAGGCCCAGGCGCCGATGCAGGTCCAGTCGGTGGGGTTGACGCGAGGGGCGAGGGCGCCGCGGATGCCGTCTTTCCAGCCGTCGGCGTGGTCGGGTTCGAGGTCGCCACAGTAGGCGGTGGCGAGGGCGTAGCCCCGGTCGATGAGGAGTTCGAAAGGGAAGCGGGAGCTTTCGGTGCCGCGCGAGGCTTCGGTGGCGCGGTTGTTGACAATGTGGTTTTCTTTGGCAGGGCGTTGCCAGCGGTCGGAGAGGGGGATGTCTGTTTCGGTGGAGGCGGCGTGGTTGCCGCCGAAGCTGAGGCAGAGGAAGGTGGGGACGGGGGTGGTGGCGGCGTTGGGGGTGTAGAGCAGCATTTGGATGCCGGGCCAGGCGGGGAGATCGGCGAGGCGGATCTGGATGAGGTGGCGGGTGGCTTTGCCGTTGAGGGCGTCGGTTTTGGTGCTGAGGGTTTTGAGGTCGAGTTTCCAGGGGCCGGCGGGGGTGTGGCCGTAGAGGTTTTTTTCGAAGAGAGCGAGGGTGGCGGGGCGGCCGTGGGAGTCCCAGTCGGTTTGGGATTGGACGGGGGAGGAGCCGGCGGGGTGGAGGGGGTTGGGGAGGGTGTAGGCGGGGACTTGGGATTCGTCTTCGTTGGAGCCTTCACGGGCGGGAGTGTCGGTGATGAGCATGAGGGTGAGGACGGGGAGGAGGAGGTGGTGAAGGTTAGGCATGGGAGAGATACCGGATGAGAGGGGGGGATCTGTCAAGAGGGGTGTGGGGGAGGGGGTGCGCCTTGGGGAGGGTGCAAGCAAGATGCTTGCACCACCTTGGAGGGTGGCTACGGGTTAGGGGAGGGTGTAAGCCAGCGGCTTGCACTACGGGGAGTGCAAGCAAGATGCTTGCACCACCTTGGAGGGCTTTGCCCTACGTTGCGCTGCTTTAGGGAGCGGGGGGGAGCATGCCGCTGCTGCCGAGGATGGGGGCGGGGGCGGCCATGGGGGCGGGGCCGGTGGGGAGGAAGCCGTAGGCGACGCTGCTGAGGGGTCTGGGGCCGAGGTTGCGGGCGCCGCCGAGGTAGACGCCGTTGAAGGGGCCGGTGGTGCCGAAGGGGGCGAAGACCCCGGGGATGTAGGAGCCGAGGGTGGGGCTGTTGACGACGGTGGGGTAGTTCCAGAGGCGGCCGCGGCCGACCCAGACGCAGGGGTTGTTGCTGTGGCTGAGGTAGCCGCCGCTGCCGCCGCCGATGGAGGCGAGGGTGACGCTGCCGCAGTTGTTCCAGGGGCGACCGCCGAAGGCGGGGCCGTAGATGTTGTTGAGGGGTCCGTAGAAGCCGAAGGGGGCGTTGACGGGGCCGAAGTAGGTGCCGGGCCAGCCGATGGCGGGGGCGGGGCCGGAGACGGGGACTTGGGTGCCGTAGTAGGCGGCGAGTTGCTGCTGCTGGAGGAGTTGCTGGCGGGTTTGGAGTTCGAAGGCGCGTTCGATGATGCGGAGGCGAAGTTCGGTGGTTTGGCGCTCCCGGGCGACGGCTTGTTCGCGGGCTTTAGTGAGGCGCTCCTGTTCGATGAATTTTTTCATCGAGGCCTCTTTTTGGAATTCCTCAGCGCGTTTGGCATTGTAACCGAGTTTCTTTTTCCAGGAGTCGGAGAGGTCGGCGAAGAGGACTTTGGCGGCGCCTTTGGAGTGGAAGAAGGAGATGCCGTCGGGGTGGACCTGGCTGATGCGGCACTTGCGATAGGTGCGACCGGTGAGGGTGGTGAATTCGTCGATTTGGTTGGGCGCGGCAGCCTGAGCAAGACTGCCGACGGTTAGGAGCAGGGACAGGATCAGTGTTGCGTTTTTCATGGGGGTGCGGAGTTGAATTTCCACACTCTCTAGGACTTAGTGGCATCAGGTCGAGAAACTTAATTGCAGTGGTTATGGTGGATTGATTGAATTTGTTAATGCGAGGTGATTTGGAGAATTGTATGTGCAGGTGCCGAGGTGGGGGTGATCAGTGATCAGTAATCAGTAATCAGTTGTGAGTTGTGAGTTGTGAGTGGTCGGTGGATTGTTTTTGGGTTTTCCGTGGCGGGGGTGGTGGTGAGGGGGTAGTTTGGGGCTCACTGTTTGATTTTTTCGCATGGTTCGACTCATTACCCAACACGGAACGCTGATTGACTGGAAGGACGACAAGTTGCTGCCGTTTCCGGACAACCTGGTGTATTTGGATTTGTTGAATCCGTCGCGGCCGGAGGAGTTGGAGGCGGAGAAGTGGCTGGAGTATCAGCTGCCGACGCGGGAGGAGATGCAGGAGATTGAGGAATCGAGTCGACTTTATAGTGAGAAGGATGCGCTGTACATGACGGCGTGGATTCCGGTGGGGTTGGAGACTTCGGATCCGGATACGACGGCGATCACGTTTGTGCTGGCGCCGGATTGTTTGACGACGGTGCGGTATGCGGATCCGCATGCGTTTCGGGTGTTTGCGGATCAGGTGAAGCGGCAGTGTACGACGCCGATCACGAGTGATGCGGTGTTTTTGCTGATGGTGGAGTTGATCGTGGCGCGGATTGCGGATGCGTTGCAGACGGTGGAGGCGGATTTGAAGAAGATCGGGCGGGAGGTGTTTGCGGCGGATGCGGGGCGTGCGGATGCGGCGAGGGAGAAGGATTTGGGGCAGGTGGTGAAGTTGCTGGGGCGGCGCAGTGCGCTGGTGGCGAATCTGCGGGAGAGTTTGGTGAGTGTGAACCGGATGCTGCAGTTCTTTTTGAACAATGCGGCGACGTGGATGATGGGGAATCTGGCGGGGCAGTTTCGAAGTGTGATGCGAGATGTGAAGTCGCTGGATGATTACACGAACCAGCAGCAGCAGGAGATGACGTTTTTGCTGGAGTCGACGCTGGGGTTGATCAACATCCAGCAGAACCAGATCATCAAGATTTTCACGATTGCGAGTGTGTTGTTTTTGCCACCGACGCTGATTGCGAGCATTTACGGGATGAACTTCGAGCACATGCCGGAGTTGAAGCAGCCGTGGGCGTATCCGGCGGTGTTGGTGTTGCTGGTGTTGTCGGCAGTGGCGCCGATCATTTATTTCAAGCGCAAGAAGCTGCTTTGATGAGATGAGCGAGCAAGCGTGGGCGGTATCGGTGCGGCGTGTGCGGGTGTTATTGGGGGTGTTGCTGGCGGTGTCGCTGGGGGTGATGGCGATGGCGCCTTCGGCCAGGAAGGCGAGTGAGAAGATCAAGGCGCTGGTGGCGGCGAATCCGGAGGTGAAGGTGCCGTGGGAGTGGGATGTGGATGTGGGGATCCAGTTGGCGGCGCTGATCAATGCGGTGGTTTTAGTAGGGCTGTTGTTGACGGTTCAGTGGTGGTTGAGGCCGTGGGTGGGCGGGGTGCGGGTGGAGCGGAGGAGGCCGATGGTGCGGGGGGTGATGTGGGGGTTGCTGGGGATGGTGGTGCTGGGGGTGGGGATGAGGGTTCCGTTGGCGTCGAAGAGTTTGTGGTGGGATGAGTTGTGGGCGATCCGGCAGTGTTCGCATGGGAGCTGGAAGGTGGATGAGAAGTCGGAGGTGGAGGGGGCGATGAAGTTCAGTCCGACGAACTGGAAGCGGTGTGCGTTTTATTATCAGAAGCCGACAAATCACGTGCCGATGTCGCTGTTGCAGAAGGCGAGTTTGGGGGTGTGGCGGGCGGTGAGCGGGGCGCCGCGGAGTGAGTTCAGTGACTTGGCGGCGAGGGTGCCGGCGCTGGTGCTTTCGGGGGTGACGATATTTTTGGTGGGGTGGCTGTTGTGGGTGTGGGGGGCGGGATGGGTGGGGGCGCTGGGGGGGGCGGCGTTGTTTGCGGTGCATCCGATGGCGATTCGGTATGGGGTGGATGCGCGGGGGTATGCGCTGGTGATGCCGCTGGTGGTTTCGGCGTTGTTAGCGGGGACGCGGTTGGTGCGGTTGGGGGGGCGGGATGCGGTGGGCTGGGGGTGGCTGGCGGTGAATCAGTGTGTGTGGTTGTGGGCGTTTCCGCATGGGGTGGTGGATGTGCTGGTGATGACGGTGGTGCTGGCGGTGCTGCTAGGGTTGGCGCAGTCGAATGTTCGTGATCAGGTGGCGGTGTGGCTGCGGTTGCTGGTGGCGCATGTGGTTTCGGGGTTGTTGTTTGCGCAGTTGTTTTTGCCGAATTTGCTGCAGGCGAGGCGCTATGCGGGGAATGAGGGGATGGGGCATGTTTTGGACCTGACGATTTTGAAGGAGACGATAGCGCGCATCGTGACGGGGGTGGTGTGGTCTGAGCCGACGGCGGGGAGGGAGGTGGGGGAGGGGCTGCCGGAGTTGGTGTCGATGTGGGGTGGCGCGGCGGTGCCGGTGATGTTGATTGTGGCGGCGGTGGGATTGGTGATTTGGAACGCGATGCAGGGTTGTCGGCGTGGGGAGCGGGGGACGCTGTGGTTGTTGGGGTTTTGGGTTTCCGGGTGTGTGTTTGCGGCAGTGACTTTGATGGTGGACACGTATTACTACAGCCGGTTTGCGGTGGCGTTGGTGCCGGTGGGGGTGGTGGGATTGGCGTTGGGGGTGGGGTGGTCAGGGAGGTGGGGAAAGGTGGTGCATGGGGTGGTTTGGGTGGGGTTGATGCTGACGGGGTTGAGGGGGGATGAGGTGCTATTGAAGAGGCCGATTGAGCCGATTCGGGATGTGGCGGAGTGGCTCGGGCGTGAGGGTGGGGAGGGGGCGACGGTGTTGGGGTATGGGCATGGACGAGAGGCGCTGATGGTGTTTGTGCCGAAGTTGGTGGCGGTGGATGATGCGGGGCAGATCGAAGAGCAGGTGGGGGCGGCGAAGGCGGCGGGTAGGGCGCTGTTTTTGGTGGTGGGGCACCAGAATTTCAATCGGGCGATGTTGCCGACAGGGTTTGCGGTGTTTGAGGATGGGAAGCGGTTTGAGGAGGTGGCGAGGTTTGTTGGGATTGAGGCGGAGAATCAGTATTGGGTGTATCGGTTGAGGGAGTGATGGATTTTGGGTGAAAAAGGTTGCCTTGAATGTTTAAGGCATGAAAAGTTGAGCTGTTGAAGCCTTTCTACGGGAAAACCAAACGGGAGACTGCGTGAGCCGATTGCTGTGGATTGGCTGGGCGGTTTTTGTGTCTGTGCTGTTGGTCATGGCGGTGCAGATGACGTGTCATGTGCCGCGGATGGATGATTGGGGGATTGTGATTGCGCCTTACTTTCAGTGGCAGGATGGAGGTGGGATTTGGAAGTTTTTGCAGACGGCGGGGAATGACAGTCGGCATCATTCGGCGCAGCTGGTGCATGCGGCGACGATCAAGTGGTGGCACTGGGATCCGGTGGTGGAGTCGCTGCTGTGTGTGGCGTTGGGTGGGGTGTCGGCGGTGATGGTGGTGGATTGGTGGGTGAGGCTGGGGGTGAAGAGCGTGCGGGTTTTGTTGGCGGGGTTGGTGAGTGTGTTTTTGGTGCTGTCGCCGATGCAGTGGATGAATTGGTCTTGGGGCATTCAGTTGTGTTACATGCTGCCGATTGCGGGGACGGTGGCGGTGTTTTGGATCTTGAATCGGGACTGGGTTTTGTGGCGGCGGGTGCTGGTGGCGGTGGTCCCGTGCTGGGTGGCGGTGTTTGGTTTCGCGAACGGGTGGCTGGCGGTTTTGATTGGGGGCGGGATGTTGCTTTGGGAGGTGTGGAAGGGCGGGTGGCGGGAGAGCAAGCGGTTGGGGCTGGTGATTTGGGTGTTGAGTGGGATTTTCGCGGCGTGGGTGTATGCGTTGGATTGGCCGGAGTCGAGGGGGATCACGGAGGAGGGGTTGTTTTCGAGGCTGATGGGAGCGCCGGGGGAGGTGGTGGGGTTTTATCTGCAGTTGTTGGGTGCGCCGTTGGCGGATGTGTTTGTGACGGGGGATCGGTCGGCGCGGGTGGCGGTGCAGGGGTGGGTGTCGGTGAGCGTGGCGGTGGTGTCGTTGGGGGTGTTAATGGCGTGCGGGGTGCATTTGTGGAGGCGGCGGGGGGAGTTGGTTGGGGGTGAGGTGGTGCCATGGGTGGTGTTGGTTTTGTGGGGATTGGGCAATACGGCGGCGGTGACGTTGGCGCGCTGGGGGGCGGAAGGGTTTGGGCCATTTCATTCGAGGTATCCGGGGTTCACGGTTTGGTATTTTGTGGGGCTGTTGGGATTGCTGGCGATGACGCGGGGGGCGGGGTGGAAGTGGGTGATGCGGGGGACGCTGCTGGTGGTGGGAGTGGGGGCGGGGTTGGGGGCGCTGCAGGGGTGGCGGGATGGGATGAAGGCAGCGAGGAACGGGCATTTTATGGAGGCGGCGGTGGCGATGAGGCATGTGGCGCCGGAGCCGGTGTTTTTGGAGTCGACCCGGCCGTGGGATGTGGGGAATACGGTGAAGTGGCTGGATCGATTGGATCAGGATGGGATGCTGCACGTGAAGACGGTGAGATCGGAGAAGGTGAAGGAGTCGGTGGGTGAGGTGGGGAGTTGGGCGAAGGGGGAGTTGAGTGAGGTGGAGGTGGTTGGGGGAGGGTTGAAGGTATCTGGCTGGGCGTTTGACGGGGAGAGTCGGGGGCCGGTGAGGGCGGTGGCGATCTCGTATCAGGCGGGGGATGGGGAGGAGACATGGTTGGGGATCGCGGGACGGAACACGGTGCAAAGGAAGAAGGCGGAGAAGGTTGGGGCGCGGGTGTTGGAGGATCGAATTGGATGGGTTTATGAGCCGCTGACAGGGGAGGAGCGGGCGTTCATGAGCGGGACGAAACTGAAGTTGGCGCGAAGAGAGATGCCGACGGGACGGGTGACGATTCGTGCGTATGGTTATGATCCGGTAGGGGGGCGTTTTGCGCCTCTCACGGGGAGCCGGGAGGTGGAGCTGCCAGTGAAATGAGAATGATTTTATGAGCCGATTGACTGCGTTTCCGATTGAAGATTACCGAGCCCACCAGGTGGAGATCGACCGAGCTGTGGGTGAGGTGTTGCGCGGTGGGTGGTATGTTTTGGGAGGTGAGGTGGCGGCGTTTGAGGAGGAGTTTGCGGCGTTTGTGGGGGCGAAGCAAGCGGTGGGGGTGGCGAATGGGACGGATGCGATCGAGTTGGTTTTGAGGGCGTTGGAGATTGGGGTGGGGGATCGGGTGGTGGTGCCGTCGCACACGGCGGTGGCGAGTGCATCGGCGGTGATTCGAGTGGGGGCGGAGCCGGTGTTTGTGGATGTGGATGGGGTGACGAAGACGATTTGTCCTGAGAGGTTGGAGGAGCTGCTGGGGTCGGAGATGGGGCGGGGTGTGAAGGCGGTTTTGGCGGTGCATATTTATGGGCATCCGTGTGAGATGGAGGCGCTGGAGGCGGTGTGTGGGCGGCATGGGGTGACGCTGCTGGAGGACTGTGCGCAGTCGCATGGGGCGGTGTATCGCGGGCGGAATGCGGGGTCGATGGCGCGGGCGGCGGCGTTTAGTTTTTATCCGACGAAGAATTTGGGAGCGGTGGGAGATGGGGGAGCGATCACGACGTCGGACGAGGCGCTGGCGGAGCGGATCAAGGTGTTGAGGCAGTATGGGTGGGTGGGGCGCTATGTGAGTGATTTTGAGGGGATCAACAGTCGGTTGGATGAGCTGCAGGCGGCGATTTTGCGGGTGAAGTTGAGGACGCTGCCGGAGCGGTTGGCGAAGCGGCGGATGCTGGCGGGAGTGTATGAGGAGATGCTGGCGGGGGTGGATGTGGTGGAGAGGCCGGAGGTGCGTGCGGACTGTGTGCACGGGTGGCATTTGTATGTGGTGCGGAGTGCTGAGCGCGAGGCGTTGATGGCGCACTTGAGTGGTTTGGGGATTCCGGTGGCGGTGCATTATCCGGTGCCGATTCACCTGCAACCGGGGTATGTGAAGTATGCAGAGAGGAGTCCGGCGTTGCCGGTGACTGAGGCGCTATCGAGGGAGGTGCTATCGCTGCCGATGCATCCGTATTTGGATGAGGCGGGGTTGGCTGAGGTGGTGGCGGGAGTGCGTTCTTTTGAGGAAGGGAGGGCGGCGAAATGAGGAGTCACGAAGAGGGGCGTCCGGAGGTGAGTTTTGTGGTGCCGTTGTACAACACGGGGGAGGCTTTAGAGCGGCTGGTGGGGGCGTTTCGCGAGTTGGAATGGGAGGTGCCGTTTGAGTTGGTGCTGGTGAACGATGGGAGTCCGGATGGGACGGGGGATCGGGTGCCGGGGTTGATTGAGGGGTTGCCGTTTCGGGTGGTGTTTGTGGATTTGGCGCGGAATTTTGGGGAGCATGCGGCGGTGCTGGAGGGGTTCCGGCATGTGAGTGGGGAGTATGTGGTGAATCTGGATGATGATTTGCAGAATCCGATAAGCGAGGCGGTGAAGTTGGTGGAGCGGCTGAAGGGATCGAGGGCGGATGTGGTGTATGCGCGGTATGAGGAGAAGAAGCATCACTGGTTTCGCAATTTGGGGAGCTGGATGACGAACCGGGTGGCGAGCTGGTTGCTGGGAAAACCGAGGAAGCTGTATTTGTGCAGTTTTCGAGCGATGCGGCGCGGGTTGGTGGAGGACATCACGAAATACACGGGGCCGTATCCGTATGTGGATGGGTTGATTTTGGGAGCGACGCAGCGGATTGAGACGCTGCTGGTGGAGCATGAGGAGCGGGTGGCGGGTGAGAGTGGATACACCTTCCGGAAACTGGTGCGGCTGTGGATGAACATGTTTTTCAATTTCAGCATCATGCCGTTGAGGCTTTCGAGTTTGCTTGGGGCGGCGTTGTGTTTGACAGGGCTGCTGGCGCTGCTGGCGGTGCTGGTGGAGTTGGTGGTGTTTGGTGTTCGGGCACCGGGTTGGGCGTCTTTGATGGCGGGGACGTTTGTGTTTTCGGGGGCGCAATTGATCATGCTGGGGGTGATCGGGGAGTATGTAGGGCGGGCTTTCATGACGGTGTCAGGGAAGCCACAATCGCTGGTGCGAAGCTGTGTGGTGAATGAACCGGAGGGCGAAGTAAGAAAGCCATGAAAAGGGGAACTGAGATTGAGATGGGACCGTTTGTTGAGGTATCGCCCGAGGCGTGGGTGGGCGAGGGTTGTCGGTTGGGGAGTCATTGCCATGTGCAGGCCGGGGCGGTGTTGGGGATGAAGGTGGAGGTGGAGGGCGGGGTGATTTTGCATGGGGGAGTGACGATCGAGGATGAGGTGCGGATCGGAGCGAATGTGGTGTTTGTGAGGCCCGGGGTGGGTGAGGGTGAGATTCGCACGGTGGTGCGAAGGGGGAGTGAAATTGGGGGGAATGCGACGCTTGCGGCGGGGGTGACAATTGGTGAGGGGGCGGTGGTGAAGCCCGGGGCGGTGGTGGTGGGGTCGGTGCAGCCGCATGCGATCGTGGCGGGGAATCCGGCGCGGGTGATCGGCTTTCAAGGGGCTGAAGGGGATCGGCCGAATGAGGGGGTGACGATGCAGTCGCGGGTGGGTGAGGGGGTGGCGGCGCGGGTGCGGGGGGTGCGGTTGTTTGAGCTGCCGTTCATCAGTGATCCGCGAGGGAATTTGACGGTGGGTGAGTTTGAGCGGACGATACCGTTCCGGCCGAAGCGTTACTTCATGACGTTTGATGTGCCGGATGCGCGGATGCGGGGGGAGCATGCGCACCGGGAGTGCGAGCAGTTTTTGGTGTGTGTGCGCGGGTCGTGCGCGGTGGTGGTGGACGACGGGAGCCGGAGGGAGGAGTTTTTATTGGATCGACCGACGCTCGGTATTCATGTGCCGCCGATGATTTGGGCGACGGAGTACAAGCACACGAGCGACAGCACGCTGATGGTGTTTGCCTCGCACTACTATGATCCGGAGGATTACATCCGGGATTACCGGGAGTTTTTGGAGTTGGCGACCGGGGTGGGCCGGTAGTGGTAACAGTGGAGGCAGTGGAGTTCTTCGGGGGCCCAGAAGGTGGTTACGTGCTCGAAGAGGGAGGTGTCTTCGACCATGGCGATGATGCCGGCGTTGATGGAGCGGGACATGGCGCGGTGGCCGACGATGACGTAGAGTTCGCCCTTTTCCTGTTCGACTTTGGCGATGAGGTCGCGGAGTTCGGCGGCGCGGCGGACGTGGGTGTCGCCCCGGGGATCATAGAGGGTGATGTAGCGCCAGAGGTAGACGGTGTAGACGTTTGAGGGGCCTTTGTGGTGGAGGGGTTCGTGGCGGCCGCGGGTGATTTGGAAGGCGCCGCGATGGTCTTCGTAGGCTTGCTGGCGCATGAGGGCGACTTCGGGGTAGGTGAGGTCGGCGTAGGCGGCGGGAAGGAGGAGGAAAAGGAGGGCGGCGATGATGGCGGTGGGTTTGGACGAAGAGGGGGAGAGGAAGCGCAGAGCGAGCTTGCGGAGTTCGTCGAGGCCGATGCCGGCGAAGATGGCGAGGGGGAGGGTTTCGAAGAGGAAGTACCAGGAGATCCATTCGGCATGGATGAGCCAGCGGAAGCAGGCGGCGCCGATGGCACCTGAGGCGATGACGGCGAGCCAGAGGGAGGCTTGCCAGCGGCTGTGGCGGCTGAGGGAGAAGAGGCCGAAGGCGAGTAGGGCGGCAAAGCTGGCGAGTTCGAGCGTGGTGCGGACGGGGTGGGTGGAGAGGGTGGTGGAGAGAGCGATTTCGGTGGGGTTGAGGGGTTCTTCGGGATGCCAGGGCATGCCGGTGAAGATGGCGCTGAGGGAATCGTGCAGCCATTTCGGGCCCATAGGGCGGCCGGAGAGTTGGATGAGGTGATTTTTGGCGTCTTTGATCTGGAGGAGGCAGGGATAGACGAGGTTGACGAAGAGGCCAGCGGCGAGGAGGTTGGCGACGAGCCAGCGGGCGACGGTGGCGGAGCGATCTCCGGGTGTGGAGACGTCGGAAGGGGAGCGTTTGCCGAAGAGGATCCAGAGGAAGAGGATGGCGTTGGCGGCGGCCATGGGGTACATGACGCCTTTCCAGGAGTACATGCAGAGGAATTCGGCGGCACCGAAGGCGAGCCACCAGCGCCAGCGACCGGAGCGGAGGGCGATGAGGGCAAACCAGACGGTCAAGATGAGGAAGAAGAGCATCATGGTGTAACCGCGGGCTTCCGTGGAATAGCGGACGTGCCAGGGGTGCAAAGCGAGCATGAGGGCGGCGGTGAGGCCGGCGCCGGGGCGGCCTTGGGCGCGGAGCATGAGGGCGAGGAGGGCGAGGGAGCCGATGCCGGCGATGAAAGGGGGGAGGCGGGAGATGGTTTCGTCGAAGGCTTCGGCGGGGAGTTTGTGCCAGGAGCGCCAGGCGGAGAGGGTGGCGCGCTGGCAGAGGCTGAAGAGGTAGTGATTGCCGCAGGTGCGGTCATCGAAGGCCGTGTTTTCCCAGGAGACGGGTTTGTGGACGAGGGGGCCTTGGGGGTCTGAAGGATCGACGGGGACGTGTTTGCCGTAGACGTAGGGAGCAACGGCCCAGCCTTCGTCGCCCCAGTAGGAGAGGCTCATTTTGGGCCAGCGGATAACGCCGGCGGCGACGCAGAGGGCGAAAAGAAGGAACCAGAAGAGGCGGGTGTGACGGCGGCGATTGGGGTCGAGGGTGGTGGGGTAGGTGGCGGGAGACTTGGCGACGCCCCACCAACGACCGGTGATGACTAGGAGGGTCACGATGACGATGTGGTAGAGGGAGCCCCACCAGAGGCCGACGCGCATGTAGGTGCGGAAGGTGTGACGGGTGTTGGTGGCTAAGTCTTCGGCCCAAGAGGTTTCCGAGGGGGTGCGGAGATCTTCGAAGGTGATGAGAAGGAAGATGAGCCAGGCGACGAGCGACCACCAGAGCCAGCGACCTTCACGGGAGGCGGGGATGCAGGTGGTTTGGAATCGGTTCCAAAGATCGGTGAGTTTTGGCTTCCATGGATGAGGAGGAGACATGGAGAGACAAGCGGTGCAGCGTCGCGAGCGGAAGGGTTTCTACGGGAGAATCAAAAAGCTCCATCATTTTAATGAGAGATCCAACTTTTGTCGAATTGTGAATTTGGTTTTATTAGGGGTATTCTGGGTGGGAGGAGAGGAAAACGGGGAACTTTGCGGCAGGAGTTATTACGAGAAAAGGCTAGAATTTCAAGAGTTTTCCAATTGAAATGAGGGGGTGGACCATTCAAGGTTGAAGTTTTGTGTTTTAGAACTCAAAATTTGCCGTGGCCGAAACATTAGATCAAACCCAACTGAAAATTCGATTGAACGACAGGTTTGAAGTGAGAGGAATCGAAAGGAGAGTCAGTGGTGAGGGGGTTGCGGGATGAATGAGAATTGGGGAAGGATTGGAGCGGGTGTGTTGCTGGGGTGTCTGGTTTGGGTGTTGCTGCCGGGGATGGTGGTGGCGCTGGATGATGATTTTTGGTA
>JAIYDW010000236.1 GCA_027487315.1 Verrucomicrobiaceae bacterium
CGTGGCACAATCACAGCCCCGCCATCGCCGAATGCCCGAACGGCGATCTGCTGGCGGTGTGGTATTCCTGCGTCGATGAGGCGGGCACAGAGCTGAACAACCTCGCGAGCCGATTGCGCCTCGGTGCGAGCGAGTGGGAGCCTGCGTCGCTGTTCTGGGATGGCGCGGACGTGAATGATCACGCGCCGAAACTCTGGTGGGACGGCGAACAAACACTCTTCCACCTCGCTCGCGGTCATCGCGAAAACATCGTGCGCCATAGCACCGACAATGGCGTCACCTGGAGCAAGGCGCAGATCATCCAGCCCTGGAGCGAGATCGGCAACCAACTCCTCCGCACTCGCGATGGCACCCTTTACATGACGCAGGATGTCACCACCACCAGCCTCACCAAAAGAACCGATGGCGGCAAGACCTGGACCTCCGACGTGATCACCGACAAGAAGCTCACGCATCGCAATGGCAGCGCTGCACGACACGCAGGCATTCATGCACCCGTCGTCGAACTCAACGACGGACGTCTCATGACCTTCGGTCGACTCAATACCGAGGTCGAGCAGGCGAAATTCAACTTCAAAACACCCGCCAGTTTCTCCAGCGATGGCGGCAAGACCTGGACGCATGAGGCCACCGAGTTCCCCGCCATCAGCAGCGTGCAGCGTCAGGCCCTCATCCGCCTGCGCGAAGGTCCGCTTCTTTTCTGCTCCTTCACCGATCTCTCCGCGAATGCGCGCAGCCCCAAAGGAATGACCTTCCAAAGCCAAAACGGCGAGTTCAATGGCGCAGGCCTCTTCGCCGCCATCTCCTTCGACGACGGTAAAACCTGGCCGCACAAGCGCCTCATCACCCCCGGCGGCCAAGAACGCACGGTGAACGGCATCGACCGCAACCTGTTCCCGCTCAGCGACACCCGCGCCGAGCACAACGGCTACCTCGCCGCCATTCAAACCCGCGACGGCCGTATCCAGCTCATCAGTAGCCGTAATCACTACGTCTTCAACCTGGCGTGGCTGAAGTCACTGCCTACTGCGCCGTGAAAGCCGTTGCCCCCTGATTTCGCCGCCTGAATTCCTTCGGGGTCATTCCGGTGCGTTTGCGGAATTGCTGGGTGAAGGCGCTTTGATCGCAGAAGGCATGGTCGAGGGCGATCTGGATGATGGGCAGCGTGGTTTTCGCCAAAGCCTCGGCGGCGGATTGGATGCGGGATCGCAGCAGGAGTTCGTAAGGGCTGAGGTCGAGCGCGATGCGGAGCTTGCGATGCAAGTGACGCTCGGAGACGCCGGCGGCGCGGGCGAGCTCGGCGGTGGTGACGACTTCGTGGCAGTGCTCGCGGGCGTATTGCACGGCGACGGTCACCTCGCGCACGTCGTGCTGGCGCATGCGATCCTCATCGCGGCGGGTGATGCCCATGACGCCGATGACCTTGCCGCGCTTGTCACGCACGGGCAGCTTCGTGCAGAGAAACCAGCTCAAATTGCGCTGCTCGTCATACCAGACTTCGAGGCGGTTAATGAGCGGTTTTCCACTGCGGATGACTTTCTGGTCGTCCTCGCGATACGCCTTCGCCACGTCGGGCGGGAAAAATTTCTCGTCCAGCGAGCCGATGAGCTCGCGCTCGCTCTTGATGCCGAAACGCTCAAAGGTGGCGCTGTTCGCCGCGATGTGGCGGCCCTGGTCGTCCTTCATGAAAAAGAACACGCCGGGCATGTGCTCGAAAATCGCCCGCACGCCCTGAGGATCGGCGATCCGGGCAAAAAAGTCGGATTGGAGGCGCGGCAGCGGCATGGCCGGATTTTAACAAAGATTGGCAGCCTGTCACCAAAGAAGCAGCCTGCGTCGAATGTATACCTCCACCTGATTTCCGCCTTCGTCATGAAACTCCGCCCCCTTGCTCTCGTAACCACAATCTCAATCGGCCGCCTGCTTGCCGATGACGCCACCGACTTCCCACCGAAGCCGCCGGTGAAGGCGCTTACAGCCGCGGAGGAGCAAAAGACTTTCCAATTGCCGCCCGGTTATCGCATGGAGTTGATCCTGAGCGAGCCGGACATCACGGAGCCGGTTTGCATCGCCTTCGACGGCAATGGCAGGCTCTTCGTCGCGGAGATGAGCAGCTACATGCGCGACATCGACGGCACGGACGAACTGGTGAGCACGAGCCGCGTGTCCGTGCATTGGTCGAGCAAGGGCGATGGCCAATACGACATGCATCGCGTCTTTGCCGACAAGCTCAAGCTGCCGCGCCTGCTGCTGCCGATGGCCGATGGCGTGCTGATCGGCGAGACCGACACGAACGACATCTACCTCTACAAGGACACCAACGGTGACGGCGTGAGCGATGAGAAGAAGCCGGTCTATCAAGGCGGCCCGCGTGGTGGCAATCTGGAGCATCAACCCAGTGGCATGACGTGGGCGCTCGACAACTGGATCTACACCGCCGTGAACAATTACCGCCTGCGCTGGAAAGACGGCCAGCTCATCAAGCAAGACATTCCCGGCAATGGCGGCCAGTGGGGTGCGTCGCAGGATGACGAGGGCAAGTTCTGGGTGGTGAACGCGGGTGGCGAGAAAGGCCCGCTGAATTTCCAAAACCACATCCTCTACGGTCAATCGGCCGCGCGGGCGCAGTTCGAGCCCGGCTTTGAGGTCGTGTGGCCGGCGATGGGCCTGCGCGATTATCAGGGCGGCCCCGGCAAGTCACGCGAGGACGACACGCTGAACCATTTCACCGCGACCTGCGGTGGCGAGATTTTCCGAGGCGATCAATTGCCCGCCGAGCTGCGCGGCAATCTCTTCTTTGGCGAGCCCGTGGGCCGTCTCGTGCGCCGCAGCACGATCGAGGTGCAGGACGGCATCACCATTCTGCACAATCCGCATCCACAGAGCGAGTTCCTGCGCAGCACGGACGCGTGCTTCCGGCCCGTCGATATGAAAACCGCGCCCGATGGCACGCTTTTCATCTGCGACATGTATCGCGGCATCATCCAGGAAGGAAACTGGACGAAGGAAGGCAGCTACCTGCGCAAAGTGATCCTGCAGCACAGCATGGACAAGATCATCAATCGCGGTCGTGTGTGGCGTCTCGTGCATGACACGACCAAGCCCGTGCCCGCTCCCAAATTGCTCGACGCCACGCCCGCGCAGCTCGTCGAGGCCCTCGCGCATCCGAACGGCTGGCATCGCGACACCGCGCAGAAGCTGCTCGTCTTGAAACAAGACAAGAGCGTCGTGTCCGCGCTCGCCGCCATGCTGCAAAAGCACGACAGTGACCTCGCCGGCATCCATGCGATGTGGACGCTCGAAGGTCTCGGCGCCCTCACCAGCGACCAGGTGCGTGCCGCTTTGAAGGACAGCTCGCCCGTGCTGCGTCGCGCTGCCATCCGCGCCAGCGAATCGCTCGCCGATGCCTCGCTGGAAGCCAGCGTCACCGCTTTGACGAAGGACAGCGATCCCACCGTCATCACGCAGGCCCTGCTCACGGCGAAACAGATGAAGTGGAAGGACCACGCGAAACTCATCAACCTCACCGCGCTCAGCACGCCGTCGAAAGGCGTGAAGGAGCTCGCCTCGCAGATGCTGAACAACCAGCTCAGCTTCCCGCGTGAGTTCACCAATGCGCAAAAGGACCAGATGCGCCGCGGCCAGGCCATTTACCAAGAGCTGTGCTTCACCTGCCACGGACTCGACGGCAAAGGCACCGCCGTCGACGGCCTCGCGCCCGGCATGACGCTCGCCCCGGCGCTCGCCAGCTCCAAGACCGTCTTGAACGGCGATCAAATCCTCCGCGTGCTCCTCCACGGCCTCAGTGGTCCCGTGAACGGCAAAACGTATCAGGCCCAGATGATCCCGATGGCGAACAACCCCGACGAATGGCTCGCCGACATCGCCAGCTACGTGCGTAAGAGCTTTGGCAATCAAGGCCGCTTCATCACGAAGCAGGAAGTCGCCAAGTTGCGCCAAGAACTCGCCTCCCGCACCACGCCGTGGACCGTCGAGGAGCTTAAGCGCACCGGCCCGCAGCTTCCGCTCGAAAATCGCAGCGCCTGGAAGCTCACCGCCAGCCACAACGCCAAGGATCTCGCCAAAGCCATCGACGGCAATCCCGAGACCCGCTGGGACACTCACACCTCTCAGATACCCGGCATGTGGGTGCAGGTCGAATTGCCGCAAGCCACCAACATCGCCGGCCTCACTCTCGACACCGCCAACTCGCGCAATGACTGGCCTCGTGGCTGGAAGATCGAAATCTCCCAAGACGGCCAAACCTGGAACAAACCCATCCTCGAAGGTCAGAGCGAAAAAGTCAGCACCATCGACTTCCTCTTCCCCAAGCCCGCTAAAGCCAAATTCATCCGCATCACCGACACCGGCAGCACCAAAGGCACCTACTGGTCCATCCACGAGCTCGACGTGCTGGAGCCCGCACCGAAGGTGGCGGGGAGGTAGGCTTTCAGGACACTCAAAGGATGAAGGCCCCCACGGATTGTTCGATACGGGTGAAGTTCATTTGTAGAATGCCGCATAGAGGACCGTGCAGGTCGCGTTGATTATGTCGCCATGCGACTTTTCACCTTCTTGACCACTCTACTCGTACTCCCCTTGCTCGCACAGGAGACCTTGCCCAAAGTCAAAGCTGATGTCTTCGAGGTCAGCGGCCACAAAGCTGTTGTCTATGCCGCGCCGAAGCCTGCCGAAGGCAAGCCTTGGGTCTGGTATGCGCCCACGCTGAGGGGCGGTGTGTCACTGGCGGGACGCCCGATGTATTTTGAGGCCTTCATGAAGGCGGGTATCGGCATTGCTGGGTTTGATTTGGGGGAGGTGCGTGGTTCGCCGGCGAGCACCGCGAAGTTCACGCTGTTTTATGAGGCCATGGTGAAGCGGGGCTTTTCGCCGAAGCCGATCCTGCTAGGCCAGAGTCGTGGGGGCATGATGACGCTGGCTTGGGCGTTTCGGAATCCAGACAAGGTGCGGGCCTGGGTGGGCATTTATCCGGTGTGCAATCTGGCGAGTTGGCCGTTGAAGAATTCGAAGCCGCAAACACTCGCCGACTACGCCCTGCCAGAAGCTGAGCTCGTGGCGCGACTGAAGGAGTTCAATCCCATCGATAACCTCACCGGTCTCGCCGCCAACAAGGTGCCAATGTTCGCCGTGCATGGCGACAGCGACGTCGTCGTGCCCTACGACGACAACACCAAGCTACTCAAAGAACGCTACGAAGCAGCCGGAGGTTCCTTCAGTGTGAAGATCGTCCCTGGAGAAGGCCACAAGGTCGGTCCGTCGTTCTTCGAGTGCCAGGAACTCGTCAATTTTGTCCTTGGCTTGAAGTAGCTTTGGAGGTCAAGCTTTGACATGCCGGGTTCAAGAATCGATGCGCGTTCGTTCTGGTGTGACGGCGTTTTCGTCCTAGCGTCGCTTGGCAGTCGAGGTCTTAACCAAACCGCTGCGATTGCCAATCGAATCCACCATGAAGCCATTGCTGTTTGTTATCTTCCTTGTGTCCGCTTGCCTTGCGGAGCCGCATTTGCCTGAGGGCACAAAGGCACTGCCGTCCGCGGCGGAGAAGGGTCGCGGTCCGTTGGCGTTGGTGAATTTGAATCACCATGTGCTGGGTCATGCGCGGGTGTTTGGTGGGAAGCAGCCGGATCTTTTTGTGGCGGGTTATGGCGGGCCGCAGGCGGTGCATTTGTTTCGCTGGGTGGACACGGCGGAAAACGGCGCCCCGGTTTTTGCGGAGCCGGTGGTGGTGAAATGCGCTTTCAAAGACAAGGGTGTGGTGTTTCAGCGGAAGGACGGGTCGATCACGGGCTTGTGGATCAGCAAAGAGGAGTTGGTGACGACGATTTTTAATCGCGCCAAGCTCGAGTTCATCGAGACCATGAGGGAGAGGCTGCCGAAGGGCGTGAAGTCACCGTCGAGTCTTGGGGCGCTGGTGAATGAGGACGGTGTGGACCTAGCGTTTGAGATGTCTGACGGAACGAAGGGACCGCAAGGCGATCCGTGGACGGAGGAGTGGCGCCCGTTCAATTCCTCAGGCATCGCCACGGGCGGGCTGCGTTATCGGTATTTGATGGGCTGGACAGGGAAGGGCGAGGCGTGGCAGATCACGAAGACGCAAAGGGAGGTGTATTTCTCGATGCATTCGATCACAGGCATCGACCTCGGCCCTGGGCATGAGCGGGATCTCATTACGGGCTCGCGACAAGGCAACCTGGTGCATTACCACAACCAAGCGGCGAGCGGTTTTGATCTCGAAGGGAAGCAATGGGTGGCGGGTGAGGATGGCAACGCGCTGCGGCATCCGAGCATCAATCCGAGTGTGTCCGCCTATCCAGGGGGTCTCATTGCCTGTGGAGAAGGGTCGCTGTATTTTTATCGTTTCACAGGGAAGTGGATGAGTTCGGGTGCGCCAGTGTTTGATGATCCGGTTTCGGTTTTGCAGGAGAACGCGGATCTTTACGCGGGCACGCTGCCCTCACCCACGACAGTGGACTGGAATGGCGATGGTGTGTTGGACATCCTGGCGGGCAATTCCGAGGGATTTGTGCTATTCTTCGAGAACATCGGCAGAAACGATGAGCCGAAGTTTCTGCCGGCGACGCGTGTGCGGGCGGGCGGACGTGAAATCCAGGTTCAGGCGGGTTACTCTGGCAGTTTGCAGGGTCTGCAAGAGGCGCGATGGGGCTATCTTTCGCCCAATGCCATCGACTGGAATGGCGATGGCACGCTTGATCTCATCACTGGCGATATCACGGGTGATTACCGCATTTATCTCAATCGCGGCACCAAGACGGAGCCGAAGCTCGACGTCGCGCATCCGCTTTATTGCGATGGCATTGACCTGCACGGCATGTGGCGCTGCCGACCCGCGGTGGCGAAGATTGGAGACCGAATGGCGCTGGCCATCGTGGATGGCGAAGATCATTTTCATCTCTTCTGGCGCATTGACGATTACAACGTCGAGGACGGCGGTAAGCTCATGCTTGAGGACGGCAAAACCATTGGTGCGAGCGGCGGTCCGGGTGGACTCAGCGGGCGTTGCAAACTGGACTTCTTCGATTGGAATCAAGACGGTCACCTCGACTTCGTCATTGGCACTGGGCGGGTGAATGCCATTCCTGATCGTGAAACCGGAATGCCGATGCCGACGATTGGAGTCAAGACACTTGGCACGCCGCTGTTGATGCTCAATACGGGTACCAACGAGCGGATGAAGTTTGCCCGGCCGGTTCCGTTTCGGGATGAAGCGAGGAAGATCATCCAGCCCGGTGGGGCGCACGAGACTGGTGCGGTGGGCACGTTCCTCGGCGGTAAGGGGCCGAACTTGCTGATCTGCAATGAGGCCGGACGGCTGTTTTTGCTGCCCGGGCACAGGCTGAGCGTGACACGCTAGTGGCTTGGCGGTAGGATGTTCGGGTTGATGAGTGCTCGAGCAATCACGAAGAAGGGTCTGACTGACACACCGCTTGATGTGCTGATCATCGGTGGAGGTATCGTTGGGTCCTGCGTTGCGCGCGATGCGGTCATGCGGGGCCTGCGCACGGGTTTGGTGGAGCAAAGCGATTTTGCTTTTGGAACAAGCAGTCGCTCCAGTCGGCTGCTGCATGGGGGCATTCGTTATTTGGCTCAGGGCAAGATCGGACTGGTGCGGGAAGCCAGTCTTGAGAAGACCGTGCTCCATCAGATCGCTCCCCATCTCGCGGCTCCTTTGCCCTTTGTATTTCCCACGTATCGGCAAAATCGAGCGTGGAAGTTGTGGCAATTGATGTTTGGAGTGAAACTTTACGACCTCCTCTGTGGCGGAAGAAATCTGGGGCATTCCTCCTGGTTGGATGCGGCCGATACTTTGAATTCCGTTTCGGGGCTCCGCTCCGCAGGTCTGGCGGGTTCGGTGCGCTATTTCGATGGCTTCACCAATGATGCCAGGCTGGTGCTCGATACCTTGCGCTCAGCGGCCATTCAAGGGGCATGGATCTTGAATTACGCTCGTTACGACAAAGCGAAGTTGGATGGGCTTTGGCGTGTCGAGGTGGAAGATTCCCTGACGGGGGAACGCTTCAATGTTTCGGCAAAGACGGTGGTCAATGCCACTGGCCCTTGGGCGGATGGTCTTGCCCATAGCGCGGTGAAGTTGCGTCTGACCAAAGGCATCCATCTCGTCGTCGAAAGGTCGCGACTACCCGTCACGGATGCCGTGGTGATGACCGAGGGAAGCCGTGTTTTGTTTGCCATTCCCTGGGGGGACCGAACCATCCTTGGGACCACGGATACAGATTACGATGGTTCGCTTGACGACGTGCGCGCGAATGCCGAAGACGTGGCGTATGTGCTGGCCATAACCAACGATCATTTCCCAGATGCCCATTTGCAAAAGGCCGATGTCATTAGCACTTGGGCCGGTCTGAGGCCCCTCATCGCGAGTGCCAAGGGCGGGCCTTCTGATATCTCGCGTTCGCATGAGATCAAGAATCCGGAACCGGGCTGGTGGGATGTCGCCGGCGGCAAACTAACCACCTGCCGACTGATGGCCGAGCAAACAGTGGACCGGTTGGTGGCTTCCGCAGAACTCAAAGCGATGCCTTGTGTGACCGCCGACCTGCCGCTCCTCGAAGAGGTGACTTTCAGCGGTTTGCTCCCGCCTGAGGTGACTCGTGAGGCGGTGATGCATTTCTGTCGGAACGAGTGGGCGCTGCATCTCGATGACATCATGATCCGCCGGACAAGCTGGCATTACTATCATCGGGATGCGCATGTGGTGGCGAAACAAGTCGCGGCATGGATGGCGGAGTGTCTGGATTGGGACGCGGCGAGGTGCCAGTTGGAATGGGAGCGATATCAGTCGTTCGCTTGAATCCAATGAATTTTCGGGTCGAAAGGATCGTTCTCAAGGCGACCTAGCCTCCTGCTGCCATGAAACTTCATCTACTTTCCTTAGTCTCCATCGGCTCCTTTGTGGCCTCACCACTGGCTGTCCGATCTGCCGAAATTCATACGGCTCAGGGGTCTTTGTCGGGAGAGATCACGTCTGAAAGAGTGCTTCTGCAAACCCGACTCACAGCAATTGCCGGGCCTGAGCTCGCGTCGGATGGCGATGTGCCTGGATCGCCAGGGACGGTGGCGTTTGACTATGGCGAGCGGGCAGATTTTGCTGACGCGAAGCGCACTTATTGGGAGATCGTGCGACCGGAGCGAGACTTCATTGCAAAGGCCCAGATCACCGGGTTGAAGCCGGGCACGCGCTATTATTATCGGCCTGTGTTTGGTGCCGATGAGGCTTCGGCAAGACCAGGCACAACCGGTTCCTTCAAGACCCTGCCTGGTGCAGGTTCTGCGGCGGAAGTGAATTTTGTCATGGGCAGTTGCATGAACTACAATAAGTTCATGCACGGCAAAGAAGCTAAGGCCAGCGGGCCGGTCACTGCCACCGAAGAAGACAAGCGGCTGGGGTTTCCGGCATTCGCTGCGATGGCAGGGTTGAAGCCGGATTTTTTTGTCGGCACCGGGGACATTGTTTACTATGACAATGTCCTGAACGGACCGGCGCGGAAGCTGCCGGAACTGCGGCAATGCTGGCATGAGCAGTTTCGCTTTCCACGCCTGGTGAGCTTCTTTGCCACAACGCCAGCGTTCTGGTCGAAGGACGACCATGATTTCCGCTTCAATGATTCGGATAATGAGAGCGCTGAATTGCCTTTGCCGGGAACAGGCATCGAACTCTTCCGCGAGCAGATGCCGATTCTGGGGCTGGGTGAAACGAAGAAACCGACCTACCGGACCCACCGTGTGAGTGCGGATTTGCAACTTTGGTTCAGTGAGGGGCGCGACTACCGCTCACCCAATCGAATGCAGGATGGTCCCGACAAAACATTGTGGGGCGCAGAGCAAAAGGCGTGGCTGATGAGCACCCTCAAAGAGAGTGACGCCAAATGGAAAATCCTGATCACACCGACGCCGATGGTGGGGCCGGATGATGCCAAAAAGAAGGACAATCACGTCAACCTGGGAGGATTTCGGCATGAGGCGGATGCTTTCTTTGCGTGGATCAAATCGGAAGGCATTACGAATTTCTTTACCTTTTGCGGCGATCGACACTGGCAATATCACAGCATTCATCCGAGTGGCGTGGAGGAGTTTGCCTGCGGGGCATTGAACGATGAGAACAGCCGTGTGGGAGTGGCTCCAGGCTCCAAGCAGGGCACTGATCCGGACTCGCTGATCCGGCAACCTTACACCTACCAAGAACCGACTGGAGGCTTCCTTGAGGTGCGGGTGGATTCAGCCGGCCTGACGGTGCGTTATCATGACGATCAGGGCGCAGTGCTGCATGAGGTGAAGAAGGCGTCCCGGTGAATCGAATGAAAGATTGGGACAGGGGCGCTGTTTGAGACGCTACCCATGAAGACACGCACGCTCCTTCCGTTGCTGATTCTCAGCCTTGCCGCACCGTTTTCCCTGATCGGCCAGGAAGCCAAAGGCAAGCCAAAAGCCAAACGAGCGCCTAACCCGGCTTTTGCTCCCGTGGAAGATGTGGCAGGGCTGCCGAGGGTGTTGCTGATTGGGGATTCGATTTCGATTGGTTACACGCTTGATGTGCGGGCCATGCTGAAGGGAAAGGCCAACGTGCATCGGATCCCAACCAACGGCGGCCCGACTTCCAACGGCATTGCAAATGTCGCCAAATGGATTGAAGGCTCGAAGTGGGATGTCATCCACTTCAATTTTGGACTTCATGATCTGGTTTTCATGGGTCCAGACGGTGCCCGTCTCGTGGACCCGGCCTTGCCAGGGGCTCATCATCAGGTGTCGCTAGCAGACTATGAGAAGAACCTCACGACCATCGTTCAGCAGCTCAAAGCCACCGGTGCGAAAGTGATTTGGTGCAATACCACTCCCGTTACCCCTGGAACACCTGGCAGGAAGTCGGATGAATCGGTGATGTTCAACGAAACGGCGGCCAAGGTGATGCAGGCGGCGGGTGTGCCAATCAATGATCTTTATGCCCATGCCAAAGCCAAACTGGCTGAAGTGCAACTTCCGCAGAATGTGCATTTCACGCCCGAAGGCTCGAAGTATCTCGCAGAAAAGGTGGCGGCAGAGATTGAGAAAGCGTTGAAGTGACAGCGTGAGTGGGTCGCTCCTTTGAGTGAATCAGATCATGGAGGCAATGTGCCCGCCGATGGCCAAGGAGGCCGTGGCGGCCGGACTCGGCGCATTGAGAATGTGCAGGGCGTGATCACGGGCCACGATGTGAAAGTCCTGCACCAGATCACCCTGCGGCGTCATGGCCTGGGCACGAACGCCAGCTCCGCCGGGAGCAAGGTGTTGAGTTTGAATCTCTGGAATGAGACGCTGAAGGGCTTGGCAAAAGCGCTCCGGATTCAAAGATTGAGCCAGCTCGGTGAAGGCCATAGAAGGATAACGCTTCAAGAAGCGCCATAAGCCAGGGAAGGTGATGGCATCGGCCAAATCATGAAGATCAATGTCGAGCAATCGGTAGCCTTCGCGTGAGAAAGCCAGGACAGCGTTCGGTCCCGCTTCGACCCCGCCACCGATCATCCGGGTAAAGTGCACGCCAAGAAAAGGGAAGGCTGGATCGGGCACCGGGTAAATGAGGTGGCGGCAGAGATGTCGGGCTTCGGTGCTCAGTTCGTAGTATTCGCCCCGGAAAGGAACAATGCGCACCTCGCGCTTCTCACCAGCGAGTTCGCTGACTCTGTCGCAGTGCAATCCGGCGGTGTTGATTAGCCACTGGCCTCGTGATTCTCCCGTTCCCGCCTGGGCGATCCATTCATCGCCATGGCGCCGCAATCTGGTCACTTCAGCACCCGTTTGAATGAGGCCGCCGTGATTTTGAATCTTAGCCCGCATGGCGTCGCATACCGCCCGGTAGTCAACGATGCCCTCTTCCGGCACGTGGGCCGCCGCAAGACCCGCAGCATGAGGTTCGATGCGTCGAATGTCATCAGGCCCGAGTCGTTGCAGACCTGTAAGTCCGTTGGCAGCCCCCCGGCGGAGCAATTCTTCAAGCCGTGGAAGCTCTTCGTCTCGGGTGGCCACAACCAGCTTCCCACAAACTTCATGGGGAATCTCATGGGCTCGGCAAAAGGCGATCATCTCCCGAACACCCGCAACGGCGAGCCTGGCTTTGAGCGAGCCTGGCTTGTAATACAGCCCGCAGTGAAGCACCCCCGAATTGTGGGTGCTTTGATGCCGAGCAACATCACTCTCTTTTTCCAAGACAGTGACTTTGGCTACTGGAAAGCGCTCCAGGATTTTGAGCGCCGTGGCCAAACCAACAATACCTGCACCGATGATAAGGCAGGAGTTCATGGGCAAGATTGGGCGAAGAGCGCGTGGGAATTCATCCGATAAACGAACTTCAATGCGTCACTGCAAACAAGTGAATGATGCCTTCTGAGAGCTTTGGCTTGAATATGGAGCGGCATGTTTCTTGACGCTTTAGGCAAGGATCTTTTTCACCACCTGGCAGGGCTCCACTCCGGTGAGTTTGAAATCGAGGCCGGCGCTGCGGAAGGTGAGGTGTTCGTGGTCGATTCCGAGGCAGTGGAGGATGGTGGCCTGGAGATCGGCCACTTTGACTTCGTCTTCGACGATGTTGAAGCCCATTTCGTCGGTGGCGCCGATGGTGACCCCACCTTTGATGCCGCCGCCCGCCATCCACATGCTGAAAGCCTGGGGGTGGTGATCGCGGCCCATGCTGCGACCGAGGGACAGACTGGCCTCGACCATGGGGGTGCGGCCAAACTCTCCTCCCCAAACAACGAGAGTGTCGTCGAGCATGCCGCGTTGTTTGAGGTCTTTGATCAAGGCGGCGCTGGCCTGATCGGTGATGCCGCAGTTTTTCGTGACGTTTCCGGCCACATCGCTGTGCGCGTCCCAACCTTCATTGTAAATGTTGATGAATCGCACCCCGCGTTCCACCATGCGTCTGGCCAGGAGGCAGGCACGAGCGAAGGAGGGAACCTTTGGGTCGCAACCATACATTTCCAAAGTGGCCTTGTCCTCGCTGTTCAGGTCCATCAGCTCCGGCGCGGAGCTTTGCAGGCGATAGGCCATTTCGTAGTTGGCGATTCGGGTGGCGGTCTCACTGTCGCCATCCAATTTGAGGCGACGATGATTCATCGCATTGATCAGTTCGATGGTATCGCGCTGTGTTCCGGCTTCGATGCCTTCGGGCGTGCTGACGTTTAAGATGGGGTCTCCAGTGTTGCGAAAGCGTGTGCCGGAATAGGTGCTGGGGAGGAACCCGCTGCTCCAGCAGGCGGCGCCGCCGCTGATGCCGCTGCCGGTGCTCATGACGACAAAGGAGGGCAAGTCACGCGACTCGGATCCGAGGCCGTAGGTGACCCATGAGCCCATGCTCGGACGTCCTGGCTGGGAGAAGCCGGTGTTCATGAAAATCTGCGCCGGCGCGTGATTGAACTGGGTTGTGCGGCAGGATTTGATGATCGCAATGTCGTCTGCGACGGTTGCCAAGTGGGGCAGCATTTCGGACAATTCCTGGCCGCTTTGTCCGTGTCTGGCAAATTTGAAGCGGGGGCCGAGGACTGCGGCGTCCGGGCGGATGAAAGCGTAGCGCTGACCGCCGATGATGGAGGGCGGGATCGGTTTGCCCTCGAATTTGGTGAGTGTCGGCTTGTTGTCGAACAACTCCAGTTGCGACGGGGCGCCGGCCATGAAGAGATGGATGACTGCTTTGGCTTTAGGTGGGGAATGAGGAAGGGTGATGGAGGGCGCGCGACTGGCGGCGCTGGACGCGGATTCTGCGAGCAGAGAAGCCAACGCGATCTTGCCTGTGCCAATGGCGCAGTCTTGGAAGAAGTGTCGGCGGGTGATGTTGGGCGTGCTGGGTTTCATCCTGGGATTAGTGAAGGCATCTCGCCAAAGGTTACAAACGAATTGGATGCGGTCAGTTTGGCAGGAAAGTTTGTGACAAGGCAGAAGACGGCGCCTTTTGGGGTGGGGTGCGTGGCATGGGGTGGGCGTTCGAGTTGGTGAAGTTGGGTGGTCAAATGGGTGCGACTGGTGCATGATGGGCTGATGATGACCGATGACAGCCAGCCCAAGCCCGTCTCTTTTGAAGAGGTCGCCCGCCTTCCGGCCCGGGGTGACAATGCCGCGATTGCGATTCGGAGGCTGGAGTGCGGGACGCCGATCGATTTCCAGGGTGGCCTGGTCGTGCTTTCCCACACTGTTCTGGAGGGACATCGATTTGCGGTGGCCCCGATTGCGGTTGGGGAGTCGTTGACGTCCTGGGGATTGCCGTTTGGGCGGGCGACGCGCGACCTATTGGCGGGTGATTACGTCTGCAATGCGACCATGCTCGCAGCGCTACGATCCCGTCATGTTGCTTTCACCGTGCCTGAGTCGCCCAATTTTGAGGACTGTTTCCAGCCATATCAACTTGATGAGGCCTTGTTTTTGCCGGCAGAACAGATGCCGGTTTACTCGACCCCCGGGACCTTTCAGGGTTATGCCCGACCGGGTGGACGCGGAGCCGGCACGAGAAACCATGTCGTGGTTCTGGGCACGAGTTCATTGACTGGAAGCACAGCGCGCCTCGTCGCCGCGCGATTTGCGAGTGTGAATGAGCGATTTTCCAATGTCGATGGAGTCGTTGCTGTCGCGCATACCGAAGGCGGTGACTCTGGGGTGCCGAACAATCTGAATTTGACCCTGCGAACCTTGGCCGGATTCATCACCAACCCGAATGTCGGTGCGGTGCTGGCGCTTGATTTTGGGTCGGAGCCGGTCAACAACGCTGCCTTGAGGCATTGGATGGAAACGCATGGCAGTCCGATTGACGCCGTACCGCATCGGTTTTTGAGTCTTGGGGGCGATCATGAAAGGAACCTCGCACAGGCCCAGGCGGCGGTGGAGGCGTTGCTGGTCAGCGCGAATCAAACGGTCCGCACGCCGCAGCCGCTGAA
>JAIYDW010000084.1 GCA_027487315.1 Verrucomicrobiaceae bacterium
GCATCCAGCCGCACCGTGTAGTTCGCCGCATACCCCGTCGCTGGGTTGTTCAGCGCCGGCGTCCGGCTCACCCGCCACGGGTTCCGCCACGCCGTCCCCAACAGCGTCGTCCCATCCGCCCCCAACAACGTCACCCGCGCCACCTGCTCCGCCGCAAACACCTCCACATACGCCGTCACCAGTGTGTTGTCCGCCAGTCGAATCCCACTGATGTTCCCCCGCAAAATCGCATCCCCTTGCCCCGCGCTCAGCAAAAGCTGATTCCGAAAGCTCCGCTTCACCGTCCCCAGCGTGATCGACCCGCTGAAACTCCCCGATGCCGCCGTCGTCAAATCAATCCTCCCCCCCAGATTCCCGTTCAACACCGAACGCCCCAGCGGCCCCGCAAACACCCCCACCGCCGTCGGCGGCACCACGTTCACCGTCAGCGTCGCACCCACCGCCGCACTGCTCCCGCTCGGATTGATCGCCCGAAAACTCAGCCGATACCCACCCGCCTTCGTCACCGTTGGCCGACCCGACAGCACCCCCGTCGTCCGGTTAAACACCATCCCCTTCGGCAACGCCCCGCTCATGCTGAAGCTCGCGGCAGCCGCACCCAAGGTGCCCACAACGGGGAGTCGGTAAAAGTAGTTTTGGCCAATGTAGGCAGGCGGCAGCACCAGCGGCGTTGCCAGCACAGGGGCGGCGTCGCTGACGTTCAACTGGGTGGATTTCCCGGCGATCGTACCCCCAGGTCCGGTGATCGATGGGACAAAAAACGTCGGGCTGCTCACTGCCACCGGGTTAAGAACAAAGCTGCTGCTGGTCTGTCCGCTGCTCCATAGGTAACTCAGGCCGTTACCCGCCGCCTTCGCCACCAGCGTGAGCTTGCTTCCGGCTTTGAGGTTCACCGTGACCGTTCCAGTCTCTACCACCCCAATCTCAGCTACCGCGCTCGTCCTCACGGACAAACCTGACTTCACCACACACGTGTAAGCCCCCGCATCGCTGAACGCCGCCTTCGGGATCACATAGCTGCTACCCGTCGCTTTAGGAAGGTTCTTCCCATTCTTCACCCATTGATAGGTCGTTTCCAAAAAAGCCGGACCAGTCACCACACTCAGCCTGTGGCTGCTGCCCAGCGCGATCATCGCGCTGGCAGGTTGCCGCTGAATGGTCAGTGACAGACCACCCACCGTAAGGCTCGCTGGCTGACTGGTGCCAAAGAACTGGGTGACGATCCCACTGTTGCTGGAAAAGGATAAGCTGCCAGGGGATGTCCTCTCCAAAACAACCACCTCATAGACGCCCTGATCCGCGCCTTGGGCGTTGGGGATTTCAAGTGTTCCCCCAGGGGTCGTCACCAAAAAATCTCCGTTTTTCCTCCATACATAGTCTACCCCACCGCTCAGATTTTTGACTTGGACATTGAAGCTTACAGGATCGCCACTAGCGGCACTCACCGACACGGGGTGTTGTAGGAAGGTAGGGACTTGGAAAATCAAAATGCCGCCAGGAATAAAGCTCCCCTCCACCAAGCAATCACGCTGCGGATTGAGCGGTCCTTCTGTCAAAGTGATTTGACTGGCAGCAGGCGCATTAAAAACCGCCCGGTCGAACGTGATGACGCCGTTGGCCGGAATATCTCGCACGGCTTCCCGCAACGAAATGCCGTTCCCCGGAAGATCGATGAGATTCAGTTCATCCACAGGGGTCGTCACCACGATGACACTGCCCTCAGCTGCGCCAATGTCAGGACGCAACCCCATCGGCCTTCTCAGGCCACGTTGATCCGCCCCAAGCACTGGGCTCACCGCACTCGCCTGATCAATCGCCGGACTGCTGAACCGCGGCGGCATCGTCCGCGTCAACCCGCCATAATCACCCAAATCGGCCAGATCAGGTTCAAGCGGCGCGGTTGGCGTGCCCACCAGACCCCCGGCAGGAAAAAACGCGCTCACCTCCTCATTCGTCCCTATCAAATTGCTGCCCCTGGGATTCAGGACCGCACCATCCAGGACCGTGATGTCACTGGGACGTCCAAAGAACGTTGCGGTCGCCCGTGTGTTTCCCGCAAGGATGCAGTTCGTGAGGTTCACCACCGCAGCCCCCGGCACAAAAAGACCTCCTCCCGCCCCCCGGCCCACGTTCTCCGCAATCGTGCAGTGAATCAAACTCAGGGTGCCGCCAGTCACCTCGATCCCCCCGGTCGCCCCCTCTCCTGAGACCTGATTTTCTGCAATCGTGCACTGGGTCAGCGTTGCACTGCCCACCCCTGATTTTTTGATGGCTCCTCCAGCTCGTCGACCGGTCCCATTTGCAATCGTGCAGCGGGTCAATTCCAGACTGTTGCCACTGAACGCTATCCCGCCTCCATCACGCCCCACGTTCCTCGAAAATTCGCAGTCCACCGCCCGCAGCAGAGGCCCACTGGAAAACACCCCTCCGCCATCAAACCCCGCATCATTATTCACCAGCTTGCAGAACTCCAACACCAGCGATCCCTCGCTAATGATCGCTCCCCCTGTGGCAGGCGTCTTCCCGTTCTCCAACGTCAAACCCCGCAGCGTTAACGCATTCCCTGGACCCACCTGAAAATGCCGCGAGTTCTGATTCGCATTCAACACCAGACTCGAAGGCAACGAAGTCGCATCAATCATCACGGAGTGGCTATCGTTGATGATCAAGTCACTTCCCAGCACGATCGGTCCAGTGAAACCCGGGGCAAACGTGATCGTACTCGCTCCCGGCAGCCCAGCCGCATTGATGAGGGCCTGACGCAGCGAACCAGGCCCACCGTCATTGGTGTTAGTGACCACGGTTGTAGGATCTGGGTTCACCGTGATGAAAAAACTCTGCGTCTCGCCCGTCAGACTATCTCTCAACGTCACTTCAGAACTGCCCAACTGATGCACCACAGGCGTCAAAGTCACACTCCGGTTGGCGCCACTCCCACCGAGCACAATGTTCGCTACCGGAACCATTGCCGGATTGCTCGAAGAAATCACCGACAACGTGCCAACCTGGCCCACCACGAAGGCAAGCGTCACTTCAGGCGTACCTTCATCGAGGAGCACACTGTTGATCGCACCGATCTGCGCCTCATACGCCCCAACATCCGGCGCACCCACCACAGGAAAACCCCGCTGGTCCGAACTCAAGCCACTGGCACCCCCCGCATCCCGCGCCGGACTCCCAGGAAGCAAAGCCATCGTCTGCGTGCGGCCCCCATTGTCGCCAAGCGGAGCTAGAAGAGGATTACCCGTGAGAAGGTTAGCGCTAGGGCTAAGATTGGAGCCTAACAGATCACCTATCAGGTTTACCCCAGTGGCTGTAATCGGTCCAGAGTTGACGACTCGAAAAATGTCAAGACCAGTGGCTGCATTATTTCCTGCGACGATGCTATTCGCAAGACCAATAACACAACCTATGGTGTTGTAAATGCCACCGCCCTGATTGGAAGAATTCCCGGAGAGAGTGCACTGATTTAACGTCAGAAAACCGGAGTTGAGAATCGCTCCGCCTTCTTGCCCCCCCGAATTGTCAAAGAGTGTGCACTGCGTCAGGTTCAGTGTGCCGACACTCAAAATCGCGCCGCCACCATCGCCGCCGGATTCCGCCGAATTGCCGGACAAAGTGCACTGCCTCAACGTCAACCTGGATGCATCACTGGTGAAAATCCCGCCGCCGCCTGCACTCGCGAAATTGCCTGAGACCGTGCATTGGGTAAGCATCAATGTGCCTTCCGCGTTGTAAGCAGCGCCGCCGTAGCCAATGCCACTGATTCCAGCAGACGCTGAATTCCCGCTCAACTCGCAAGACATCACAGTGCAGGTGCCTTCGTTAAAAATCCCCCCCCCGTCCGCCCCCTCAACGGAACTTCCATCCACTATTCTAAGCGAGTGCATGGCCACCGTTGAACCTCTCGCGACCTTGAAGACCCGGCTATTGCCTCCGCCGGAAACGGTAACAGGGCCAGACAGGTTGGACGCGTCGATGAAGAGGCCGTTGGCCGTGGCGGGGATGTCGATTTGTGTGCCGCTGAGGGTGATGGTGGAAGCCGGAAAAACGGCAGGATCGAACACCACGCGGAGTCCGAGTTCACCGGAGAGACCGGCGCTGCCGACTATATTTCGCAGGCTGGCACCGAATGGCACATCCTCGGACCGCGTGACCAACGAAAGAGGCCCGGCCTCCACCGCCCCGAGATCATATTGTGCACCAGTACTGGCGGGGTCCCCATCAATGAGCCCCGGGAAACCCCGCGCATCGCTGGCGTCGTCTGGGTCGCCAGGGGGGATCACGTCGATCAATGGCGATCCTATCAGCGGGTGCATGGTCTGCACCGGCCCGCCGAAGTCCCCGAGAGCAGAAAGCTTGGGATCGCCCTCCAAGACATCGGGTCCAGGTGCAATGCCTGAGTTGACGAGTGTGCCGATAAAGTTTTTGTCTGTGAGGATCAGGTTTGCCGCAACGTTGAACTGATAGACATCTGGTCCCACAATGCTGGAGCTCGTATCCGTATTCCCTGCGATAACTGTCCCATACAGAGTAACGGTAGCTGGAGATCGATAAAACAGGCCACCCCCCACCCCTTGGCCTCGGTTTTGAGAGACGGTGCAAAAGTTCATATCGACTCTTCCTTCTATTGCGATCACGCCGCCAGCGTGATTGTTCGCTATGGTGCAGTTGATAAGCCTCAAATCCCCGGGGCCTCGTTTTTCGATAACGCCAAACGCTTGATTGCCAAACAGGGTGCAGTTCTTGAGCTCCGCATCGCCCGCTTCGATGTAGATCCCACCACCGTTTTCAGCGGTGTTGTTTGAAAAAGTGCACTGTGTGGCCTCCATCTCTCCGATGGAGTGAATGGCACCCCCTGAATCAGTAACGTTGTCATTGAAGGTACAGCGGTGCAAACGCAGCGTTCCTCGATTGTCAATCGCGCCCCCGTTGCCACCATTGCGGTTCCCCCTATTGAGAGTCATCCCTCTCAGAGTGAGGGACCCCGTTGGTGTCACATCGAAGTGTCGGGTGCTCCTGTTTCCATCCACGGTTAGGCCGCCAGAAAGGGCGGTGGCATCGATGGTGAGGGCACGATCAATGGGCATGTCTCCATCGACATGGGTCAGCGTGATGGTTCGCCCCGAAAGACCCGGGTCAAAGAGGATGAGGCTGCCGGTGGGTGAGTATTTCACCGCCTCACGCAAAGACACGCCCGCACCGCCACCAAGGACACCATTGTCCTCATCATCGGGTGTGGTGACGACAGTGAGCCCAAGCTCTTCCCAGGTGGTGGCAACCACGAGGTTGTCCCACCGGATGGGTGTGCTCCCAGTACCTGCCGCAAAGCGCACCGCCGTGCTGGCAGCCGTCCCGGTGTAGGCGCGGTTGGCGGACAGGGAGTTGTTATTGTTGAAGAAGGACGTTTGCGCTTCATTGAGGTTAGGGTTGATGTAAAGGCGAATCCTGTCGCCATCGAGATCCACATGCACCACAAGGGTGTAGGGGGTGTCCGCCTGGATGATGTCATCTGGGCTATTGGTGCCGCCCACGCCCACTTCCTCCACGCCCCAGGTGGCGCTGCCGCCGCGCTTCCCAAAGTAGAGCCTCTCCGTGCCGCCATCCACAGAGCTGATGCCAAAGTAATCCCCCGCAGAGATAGTAGACCCGGTGGTCACATTCACGCGGTAATAAACATCCTTCGCCACGTTCGCCTCACTGATCGCACCGTCGGACTCGCTGAAGCCATTGTATTCGCGCTTCGCCACCGCATTACCAGAAGTGACGAGTTGTCCGGCGTTAAACGTGGGTGTGTTGGTGACCACGTCCCAGGTGGACGCCGTGCCAGATCGGCCTGCGGGAGCCGTGTTCTTGTAATCCCAAAACACACCCCCGTTCTGAGAAGCAACATTCCCATCCGGATAATCAAACGTCTCCACCCCAATGATCTCCGCACCCACCGGCACCGCCAAAAGCAACCCCAAAACACCCATCAAAAACGCCCAAGTCTTCATCATAAAAAAACAATTGTGTAAGCAGTTATTAAGCCCGCCCAACCCCCTACCCCAAATCCCCCCCCAAAAAAAGCAACGTTTTCCCCAAATCCACCCCCCGGAGGACAGGTCTCCCGACCTGTCAACGGCCAGCAGGTCTCCCGACCTGCCCCCCATCCCACAACCCCTCCCACTAACCACTAACCACTCACTACTGATTACTGATTACTGATTACTGATTACTGATCACTGATCACTCCCCCCACCCCCCTACGGCGCACCAATCATCACTTTCCCACTCAGCTTCGGTGCCGTCGTCACTTTCTCCGGCGGCACCGGCACATTCGGCAACAGAAAATACCCGAACCCCTCCCTCACCGCTCCGATCTTAACAATCTGGCCTGAAAACGGAGCCGTCCGGTTCTGCGCCAACGTCGTTCCAGGCAGAGTGAAACTGCCACTGAACGTGCCTCTTCGCGAATCCAGACTCGTAATGCGCACCCCGTTCGTCACCGGGGCCAGCACACTGACCAAGCTCACCTTGTCCAGTGCTGTCCGAGTGTAAAACCGCAGCGCCTGATCATAAGTGAACAAAGGGTCGAGTCCTCCCCCGCTAAACAAGATCCCCGCGTTCAACACCCCCTCCGCCACCACCGGCAGCCCCATCACAAGCTGCCCCGCCCCGGGCGGGACATACACCCCACCTTCAGCAGCAACCGTCAGCGGCCCAAACCCCGCCCTGTAAACCGTGTCCTTGCTCCCCGCCAACGGCCCAGGCTTCAGCCAGCTCGTACTCCCCGTCACCCCATTGTCCACCACCGCCACCGCCTTCCCGATCCCCCACTGCCCCACCTGCGATCCCCGATTCCCATACAGCAGGTGGAACACCAGCACCTCCCCATTCGGCCCCACGTGCGTCCGCCCCGTGATCCCGCTCCCATCCGGCAATCTGCCCGCCAGCGTCAGCGCTCCAGCACTGCTCACCGTGAAGCTGGCAAAGCCGTAACCGCCTGGAGAGGTGCTGTAATTGCCATCACCAGCATCCAGCCGCACCGTGTAGTTCGCCGCATACCCCGTCGCTGGGTTGTTCAGCGCCGGCGTCCGGCTCACCCGCCACGGGTTCCGCCACGCCGTCCCCAACAGCGTCGTCCCATCCGC
>JAIYDW010000062.1 GCA_027487315.1 Verrucomicrobiaceae bacterium
AGTCGGATTATCCTTTGCCGGTGGCGTATGAGACGGCGTATGCGGCGGCGGAGGAGCTGGTGTTTGAGCTGCCGCCGGGGTCGAGTGAGTCGCCAGAGCTTTCGCGGCGGATGCAGGAGCTGGGGATGCTGCCGGCGGACGCGGCTTTGCAGAAGCTGCTCCCCGCGGAGGAGTGGAAGCGGGTCAGTGACTGGGCGACGAGGCGGGGGGTGGATCCGGTGGTGATGGATCGGATGCGGCCGTGGTATGCTTCTTTGCTGATGGTGGCGACGGAGTATTCGGCGCTGGGGGCGGCGGCGGATCGCGGGGTGGATCAGTTTTTTGAGGAGCGGTCGAAAAAGGATGGGAAGGCGGGGTCGGGTCTGGAGACGGTGGAGCAGCAGTTGGCGTTGTTTTCGGGGATGACGGGGGAGCAGGAGCGGGAGGTGCTGGAGCAGACGCTGGCGGAGATGGAGTCGGTGGGGGCGGAGTATGAGAATATGATCCGCTCCTGGAAGCTGGGGGATTTGGAGGCGCTGCAGGAGCTGCTGTTTCGGGAGGCGGAGCGGTATCCGGATTTGATGGAGTCGTTCTTAAATGCGCGGAATCGGGCGTGGGTGCCGGTGCTGGCGAAGGTGCTGGAGCGTGGGGGGAAGGCGATGGTGCTGGTGGGGGCGGGGCACCTGGGGGGGGAGCAGGGGGTGATCGCGCTGCTGAGGGGGAAGGGGTATGAGGTGCGGCGGGTGGAGTGAGGGGGGGAATGACGAATGATGAATGACGAATGACGAATGATGAATGATGAATGATGAATGATGAATGATGAATGATGAATGATGAAGGTTGAATGGGGGGAGGAGTCGACAGAGGAATGCGGACAGGGGAATGGGAAGTGGGGGAGGGAAGGGGAGAGGGAGGGACAACTGGAAGCCGTCACTCCTTGGGGGTGAATGGGACGAAGAGGGGGAGAGCGGGCGGGGTGCTGTGAGGGTGGGAATTCCTTCGCTCACGCAGACTAACTGGGCCTTTCACTGGATGCGGCGCGATGGTATCTTCAAATTCCAACTTGGGTCTCTCTACAAACCATGGCAACGACACCGCAACAAATTGACCTCTGGCGTTCGGTCAGCTCTGAACACCAGCGTTTGGAGTTCAAGGAGGCGAAGCACCAGTTCGACAACCGGAAACTCTACGAATACTGCGTTGCGCTGGCGAACGAGGGAGGTGGGCATTTGCTCCTCGGCGTGTCGGACAAACCGCCGCGTCCGATTGTAGGCACGGCTGCTTTCAATGATCCGGTGGCGATGGCGGAGAAGCTGTTCGAGGCAGTGGGCTTCCGGGTGGACATCGAGGCGGTGGCGCATCCCGATGGGCGTGTGCTGGTGTTTCACATTCCTGCGCGACCACGGGGCACGGCTTATCATCTGGATGGCAAGTATCTCATGCGTGCAGGTGAAGCGCTGGTGCCGATGTCGGAGGATCAGTTGCGGCGCATCTTTGCCGAAGGCGGGCCGGATTGGGTGGAGGAACATACCAAACAGGACCTGGATGGACAGCAGGTGGTCGAGTTGCTGGACACCCAGTCGTTCTTTGAACTGCTGAAGCTGCCGTATCCCACGGACCGCGCCGGAGTTCTGGACAGGCTGGTCACCGAGCGATTGATTGACTCGGTGGCAGGGAATTACGCCATCCGGCGGATCGGGGCGCTGTTGCTGGCAAAAAAACTGGCAGACTTTGATGACCTGTCCCGAAAGGCGGCGCGCATTGTGGTCTACAATGGTACGTCGAAGCTGGACACAAAACTCGATCGAACGGCTACCAAGGGCTATGCGGTAGGCTTTCAAGCCTTGGTCCGCTTTGTCGTGGGGCAGCTTCCGCAGAACGAAGTGATCGAGGATGCCCTGCGCAAAGAGGTGAAACTGGTGCCGGAGGTGGCGATTCGCGAAGTGGTGGCTAATGCGCTGATTCATCAGGACTTCTCAATGACTGGTGCCTCTGTCATGGTGGAGATCTATGCGAACCGGGTGGAAATCTCGAATCCGGGGGAACCCCTGGTGCCGGTGGATCGGTTCATTGATGGCTACCAGTCCCGCAATGAGCGGGTGGCCGACCTGATGCGCCGGATGCACATTTGCGAAGAAAAGAGCAGTGGAATCGACCGGGTGGTGCAGACGGCTGAAGTCTATCAACTGCCCGCTCCGGCATTCCGCGTCGGTCTTCGGCGCACCATCGTGACCATTTTCGGTCCGAAGCCGTTTGAGGAAATGGACCGTGATGACCGGATACGTGCCTGTTACCAGCACTGCTCATTGAAGTGGGTGATGTCTGAGCGGATGACGAATCAAACCCTGCGAGAACGGTTCCACCTCCCCGAGGCCAAGGTAGCGAGCATTTCTCAGGTGCTATCGGCAACGCTAGAAGCCAAACTGATCAAACTCGACGAAAAGGCAGGTGGCTCCCGAAAGTTTGCCCGTTACCTGCCTTTTTGGGCCTGATCTTATTCAATAGCAAGCCTCGTGACCCACCTGCGTAGCTGTGGAGGCCTTGTAAAATCAAGGGTTTGCTTATTTAAGCCTATTTTATGATCGTCAACGAATCATTGGGGGGTGAATGGGAGGGAGAGGGGGAGAGCGGGCGGGGTGCTGCGGACTGAAGTCCGCGCTCCGGGGATCGCATTCTGGCGAATGCGCCTACGGGGGGATGAATGTCGAACGCTGAACGTTGAACTTTGAACGTCGAAGGGGGGAGAAGAGGCGGCGGTGCCGCCGGAGGTGGGAGATGGGGGGAGATTTGGGAATCGGTTTAGTCGGTGCGGCGGGTGAGGAACTGGGGGCTTTCGACTATTGTGAGGACGGCGGCGGAGAAGCGGGTGTCGTTTTCTTTGAGGCGGGTCTGCATGGTGTCGATGAGGGCGGTGTCGCTGGGGAGGACGGGGCGGCCGAGGGCGTAGCCGAGGAGTTTGCGGGAGAAGAGCCGGGTGAAGTTCGACTGGCGGGTGGCGAGGTATTTGCGCAGGCCTTCGAAGCCGTCGAAGGTGGTGCCGTCGGTGAGGGAGGCGGAGGTGTCGAGGGGCTGGCCGAGGTCGTCTTTTTGGCGGAGGCGGCCGATGGGGTCGAAGCGTTCGAGGGCGAAGCCTAGGGGGTCGATGCGGTTGTGGCAGGCGGCGCAGGCGGGGTCGGCGCGGTGTTGTTCGAGTTGGGCGCGGAGGGAGGTGGGTTTTTCGGGGTGTTCCTGGAGTTCGGGGACGGCGTTCGGGGGCGGGGGGACGGGGGTGCCGAGGACGGCGTTGAGGAGCCAGTTGCCGCGGAGGACGGGGCTGGTGCGGTGGGGGCGGGAGGTTTTGGCGAGGATGCTGCCCATGCCGAGGAGGCCGCCGCGGGGATGGCCTTTGACGCTGACCTGACGGAACTCGGGGCCGACGACGTTGGGGATCTGGTAGTGGCGGGCGAGGGGTTCGTTGAGGTAGGTGTAGTCGGCGAGGAGGATGTCGCGGACGGGGCGATCCTGGCGGATGAGGCTTTCGAAGAAGAGGCGGGTTTCGGTGTCCATGGCGGCGCGCAGTTCGGGGGTGAACTGGGGGAATTTTTTGGGGTCCATGGTGGTTTTTTCGGCGAAGCCGGCGAACTCGAGCCATTGGCCGGCGAATTCCTTGGCGAGGGCGGCGGCTTTGGGGTCCTTCAGCATGCGGAGGACGTGGTGTTTGCGGACTTCGGGTTTGGCGAGGGTGCCGTCGAGGGCGGCTTGGCGGAGGGGCCAGTCGGGGGTGGAGGACCAGAGGAGGTAGGAGAGGCGGGAGGCGAGTTGGTGGAGATCTAGAGGGAGAGTGGGTGAAGAGGAGACTGGGGGAGGGGGGGAGGAGTTAGCGGCTATGCCGGTGGGGGTGGGGAGGGTTTCGGTTTTGTAGAGGAAGTGGGGGGAGACGAGGATGCGGACGAGGACTTCGCGGGCGGCGGCTTCGGGGCCGAGGTCGGCGGTGAGGGAGGTGTCGTAGAGTTTGGTGAGCTGGGTTTTTTCTTCGGGGGTGGTGGGGCGGCGCCAGGCGCGGTCGGCGAAGCGGTGGAGGTGGGTGCGGAGGCGGTCGTGGTATTCGTCCTGTTTTTGTTTGTTGAGCTGGGCGGGTGCGGTGTAGGCCCAGTCGTCGCGCATTTGCTGAAGTTTTTGTTTTTCTGCTTCGGGGAGGACATTGGCGAGTTGGGTGTCGTTGAAGTAGTAGACGCCGAGGCCGGGCTGGCCGTTGCGCTGGAGGTTGTTGGCGACTTCTTCGAGGCGGCGTTCGAGGACGTCGGGGAAGGCGGATTTCATGCGGTTGAAGTCGTTCATGGTGCGGCGAGCGGCTTCGGTTTGGCGTTTCCAGATGGTGAGGATGCCGGGGAGGATGGTGGAGGGGTTTGGCGGCGGGCCGAGGGTGAGGGCCCACTGGACGGTGGCGTGGTCGGCGTCGGGGTTGGTGAGGTCGAGTTTGGCGGAGCCGAACATGCGGGTGACGCCTTCGGGGAGGGGGAGGGTGATGATGGCGGGGGCCTGGCGGGCGAGGGTTTTTTCGCTGATGGGTTTGCCGAGGGGGTCTTTGCCGAAGTGGGCGAGGGCCTGGTCGGCTTCGGTGATCCAGGTTTTGAGGAGAGCGGGGGTGATGTTCGGTGGGGCGGGTTTGCCGGCTTCGATTTCGGAGAGGAGTTTGCGATTGGCGTTGCGTCGCTGCTTCATGAAGGAAACGTATTCGTGGTTTTTGCCGGCGATGGTGAAGCTGAGGTCGTTGACGTGGACGAAGTCGCCTTTGTTGCCGTCGCCGAGGTCACCGAGGACGAGGTGGACGTGTTTGGGATTGTCGATTTTGGGCTGGTTGGGGAGGCCGCTGCCGGCGCCGTCCCAGTCTTCGTCATGGCGGGCGAAGGGGTCGGCGAGTTTGTAGGGGCGGAGGCCGTCGGCGTCCTGCTGGCGGCGTTGGACGCCGGTGCCGGGGTCTTTTTCGCCGAGCCAGGAGCGGCGTTCAGCTTTGATGTTGGCGAGGGTTTGGGTGACGGCCTGCGGGACCTCGCTGGGTTTGTCGGCAGCGGGCGGGGGGAGATTGTGCCAGGGGGTGCGGGTGAGGTCGAGGTAGCGGGATTCGAGTTTGGTGTTGTGGAGCATGGTCCACCAGTTTTCGAGGAAAGGGAGGACGAGTTTGGCGTCGGCGGCGAGTTGGGCGAGGGATTGGGCGCCGGTGAGGTCTTTGTGTTTCCATTTCCAACAGGCGAGCATGTAGTCGTCCTCGCGGAAGTCTTCGCCGTCTTTGGGGAGGAGGGGGGTGGCGGCTTTTTGATACCAGACGTAGAGGGCCTGCTGGGATTGGTCTTTGATTTGTTTGGCGCCACGGAGGCCGATGCGCTGGGGGTGGAACTGGACGCCGGTGCCGGGGAGGATGGTGGCGTGGTCGGCGAGGGTGCGGGCGGCTTTGAGGTATTTGTCGAGCTGCTGGGGGCTGACGAAGAGGACGTCGCCGATGTTGGAGAAGCCTTCGCCGCCGCCGCCGTCGGGTTGGAATTCTTTGGAGAGGCGGTAGTCCTGGCCGGTGAGGTCGCGGATGGTGTTGTCGTATTCGAAGTTGGTGAGGCGGCGGAGGGTGACGGGGCCGGGGTCGCCAGCGTTGCGGTTGGCGACTTCGGTCAGGGAGGCGTTGATCCAGGCGATGAGGGCGTCTTTTTCGGCGGGGAGGATTTCGTCGGCGTCTTCGGGCGGCATTTCGCCGGCTTCGACGACCTGGCGGACTTTTTCCCAGAGGGCGAATTCCTTTTCGACCTGGGGATTGGAGAGGAGGGGCTGGAGGTTGACGCCGCCTTTGGTTTTTTTGTCGCTATGGCACTGGAGGCAGGTGGCGTCGAGGGCAGAGGCGACGGGTTTCCAGTCGGGAGCGGCCTGGACGGCGGTGACGAGGAAGAGGAGAAGGAAGAAGCGGAGGAGCATTTGGGGGGGGGTAAAAATACCTACGTCGACTGAGCGGGAAATCGTGCAGGAAGTGGGAGCAAAAGGGGTGGGGTGTAAGATTTGCGTTTGCAATGTTTAGCATCTCCAATATAATTACTAGAATAAACAATCGTGATTCTGATGCCTGATTCTTCCGATTCCCACAAGCCGCAAGCGTTTCGTTGGCCCATGATGACCCGGCTTCGGGTGATGGTTGGAGGTGTGCTTGTATTGCTGGTGCCGATGCTTTATTTGGCGTTTTTGGGTTGGACGGCGTGGATGCTGGTGACGACGACGATGCAGACGTTTGAGCGCTGGGCGTTGGAGCCGGGGTGGGGCGGGAAGAACATCGGGATCTGCGTGGGATTGATGCTGGGAGGAGCGACTTGGATTTGGTTTTTCAAGCCGTTCTGGATGAAGGGTGAGAAGCCGATTTCGAAGCTGGAGATGCATCCGGGGGCGCAGCCGGAGTGGATGGAGACGGTCTTGATTGCGGTGGAGCAGACGAAGGCGCCGAAGCCGGTGGAGGTGTGTTTGGATTCGGGATGCGGGGTGCGGTTGGAGCCACTGGGCGGGGTGATTGGTGGAATGAGAGGGAGGCATCGGCTGACGGTGGGGGCATCGTGGGTGGGGGTGTGCAGTGAGGGGCAGTTGACGACTGAGTTGATGGCGAGTTTGGGGCTGTCGCCAGCGGGGGTGAGTGGTCGCTGTTACTGGCTGATGGAAGGGGTGATGCGGTGGTTGAGCCGGGCGGCGAGCGGTGAGCACCAGGTGAAGGTGGATTTGGGGCCGAACATGGGTTACAAGGGATTGGCGAAGCGGAAGAAGAGCTGGTGGCAGCGGCCAGCGGTGATGAAGCTGGCGAAGGGCTACGAGTGGCTGACGCGGCGGCCGATTTGGATGATGCTGATCCTTGGGCGTGTGATGACACGACCTGCGCTGAGTGGGATCGAGCTGGCGTGTGACAAAGCGGGGGTGAAGATGCTGGGTGGGGAGGGGTTTGCGGCGTTGCTGCTGACGAAGGAACGGCTGCGGCTGGCGAGTCTGGCGGTGAAAGGGAAGCTGGAGGAGGGGATGAAGTCGGACCGGATGCCGGACAATGTGGTGCTGCAGACGATCAAGGAGATGGCGTTGGTGGGGGAGGTGTCTGAGATCGAGGATAAGGAGACGGAGAAGCGGAGGGTGTGGGCTTTGAAGAAAGGTGGGGAGGCGATGCTGAATGAAGGGGGTGCGGCCTCAGCGCTGGTGCGGCGGTTTCAGGAGATTTGCCGGCAACTGACGCAGACGCATTACCAACAGGATTTGGGGTTGTCGCTGAATCTGATTCGACTGGTTGCGGTGGGTGAGGGGACGCAGCGGAAGGTGGATGAGGTGGCTTTGGCGGACATTCAGCGGTATTTTGAAGGTTTGGCGCATCCGCTGAGGCCGATGTGCGGATTGGTGGAAGAGGGGCATTCGACGCCGACGGAGGAGGAGATGAGGGAGCAACTGGTGGTGAGTCGCCGGATGATGGCGGAGCGGGGCGAGCAGGCGAGGATCGTGCAGAAGGAGTGGACGATGGCGTGGCAGCGGTGCCGGGATTTGGAGATGGCGCATGCGTTTGCGCTGGCGGGGATGCCGATGGATCCGAGGCAGTATGGCTTGCGGACGCATGAGGCGGCGGTTTACCGGGAAGAGATTGATCGGCAGATGATCACGATGGAGCATTCGGATGATTCGCTGAGGGCGATCGAGGCGGACATGGAGCGGCGATTGGCGGCGGCGCTGGGGTTGATGATGAGTCGGCCAGCGGGGAGCTGCGCGGGCGAGTTGGGTGAGATGGCGGCGGTGCTGCCGATGTGGGGGATGGCGTATGGGGCGCTGTCGGCGCGGGTGCCGGTGCTGTGGGAGATGCGCAATCTGGTGTTTGCGCTGGAGTCACTGGGGCTGGATGGGCAGGTGGAGGGGTTCAAGCATGCGGAGGCGGGGAGTGAGTTGGAGGCGCAGGGCAAGGCTTTGGAGTATTTGGTGCCGAAGATTCGGCATTGCATGGGGCGTTTGCTGGCGGATTTGGAGCAGGTGGAGGCACCGATGAAGCCGGGGATGTCTTTGGCGCAGTGGTTGACGGAGGGGGTGCGTTTTCCGGGGTGGGAGACACAGGCGGAGTCGGTGGCGAGTGGGCATGCGGCCATGGCGGTGTCGGATCGCTGTGAGGAAGCGTATCAGACGGTGTTTGCGTGGATTTGCCGGGCGGCGGAAGCGGCGGAGGGAGCGTGGGGGAGCATGCAGGCAACGGTGGCTTGCGAAAGGCCGATTTTGGGGCATTTTGCGGCGTGCGAAGTGGAATCCATGCCTCGAAATTTGGCGATGGCTGGTGTTTGACGAGTCCGGTTTTGGCGGCTCCGATGGCGCCAGTGCGGCGTCCTGGATTGCCGCAGACGCAGGTGGTGACGCGGCCTGAGGTGGAGCCACCGTATCACGTGATTTTACTGGACGATGACAAGCATACTTATGCCTATGTGATCGAGATGCTGCAGGGCTTGTTTGGGCATCCGTTTGAGACGGCGTTCAAGCTGGCGGACAAGGTGAATGCGGATGGGCGGGTGATTGTGGCGACGTGCCACAAGGAGTTGGCCGAGCTGCGGCTGGAGCAGATCCATGAGTATGGAGCGGACCCGCGATTGCCGGAGAGCAAGGGGTCGATGAGTGCGACGATTGAGCCGGCGGAGTGAGTCTTTTTACCACTGAAGCCACTGCTTCATCCAGCCGGCGACGCCTGCGATGGCGACGAGGATGATGAGGAGCTGGGCGCCTTGCATGAGGCGCTGCTGGGAGCGGAGGCGGCGGGCGTTGAGGGGAAGCGGGGCGGAGCTTGGGCGGGTGCTGCGGCTGCGGGGGCGAGCGTCTTCGAGGGGAGGGAGGGTGTCGCGTCGGGAAAGGGCGCGCTGGCGTTGCAGGGTGGGTGCAGCGGCGATGACGCACTCGAGGCGATGGATTTCCTCGCTGATTTCGGAGGCGCGGCGAGTGGTTTGGCGTTGTCTTTTGGGCGTCGGGAGGTCGAGGCCTGCGAGGATGTCCTCAGTTTCTTGAGGGCGGCGGGAGCGGATGCGTTTGTTGGCCATGATTCGGGAGGAGTCGAGGGTTGATTGGCTTAACAATGACAGGGGGAGGTCAGAACATGAGGCGGATCAGGATGAGAGCGAAAATGAGGGTGCCGATGAGGGGCAGGGTGAAGGCGAGACCGCGGCGGAGCCAGGCGTTCCAATCGTCGTTAGCGAAAGGGGTGGATTGGAGGCTGGAGGGAGGGGTCTGAAAGTCGTGGGACTCCGGGGCGGAAGCGGTTTCGCTGCGGCGGCAGGTGGAGAGGCGGCGGATGCCTTTGGTGTAGTCCTCGTCGGCGTCCTCGATCGCGGTGAGGGCATTGTCGAGTTCGGACTCGACTTGGGAGCGGGACCACTTTTCAGGCTGGAGATTGCGGATGATCTCGAGGTGGCGGGAGAAGGTGTCGCGGGTGATGGAGATTTCTTCGACGAGTTTTTGGGCGTCGTAGAGTTCGCGATCGAGGCTGCTGGTGCTGCGGGTGAGTTTTTCGAGGATATCGCGTTTTCCAGAACCGAAGAGTTCTTGTTTTTGGCGGAGTTCTTCGAGGTGTTTTTGTTCGCGCTCGATTTCTTCTTGTTGCTGACGCAGCTGAGTGAGGCGCTCCTGGGCGGCTTTGACCTTGTGATTGACGTCATCCATCGAATCTTCGGGGCCGTCCATGAAGCCGGTGACGGGTTCGAAGCGGAGGACGTTGTCTTCTTCGTCTCGGATAAAAGCGGTCGATTTGCGTGCCATAGCCATATTGGAAATTATTTCCTCTATGGTTATATTACAGAAGTCTTAAATATTCCAGTTTTTTCGTCTGATTTTTTGCGAGGGTGTATGGAAGGGCTCCAAAAAGGAGGGTGAGGCCGAAGACACCGAGGAGCGCGAGGAGGTCTGGAAGCGCGTTTGGAGCGATGTTTACGGGTGGCATGGTGCCGGTTTTGAATCGCCACCAAGTGGGGAGGACGAGGACGATGACGCTGAGGAGGATGTAGAGGAAGGAGGAGATGAGGCAGAGAGTGCCGCCGAAGCCGGAGACGATGCGGGCGGGGTTGGGTTCGCGGAAGTTGGGGATGAGAGCGCCGATGGAGAGAGCGAGGGCGGTGAGGCCGTAGCTCAGGAGGATGATGGCGGCGGAGAAGAAGAGGGTACGTTGGGGGGGGAGGTTGAGGCTGGAACTGGAGATGACGACGAGCGCGGTGGTGAGGAGGGCGATGACGCCGGCGCTGAGGCGGAGTTTGAGTCCAAGGAGTCGGTGGAGAGGGACGGGGGAGAGTCCGAGGATCCACATGCGGCGGCCTTCCATGCTGAACTGGGGGAAGATGAAGCGGGTGGTGAGGGTGGAGAGGGCGAGGGCGCAGACGACGAGGTTGAGGTAACTGATGAGGTGGATCCAGAAGGGGTTTTCGAGGTCGTAACCGAGGCGGCGGAGGTTGGAGGCGTAGAAGAAGAGGAGGCCGAAGACCATGGCGCATTGTCCCCACTGGACGGGTTCCCGGAGGAAGGTGCGGATGTCTTTGAGCATGATCGAGGCCGAGGGTCGGTCGAGGCCGAAGAGTCGCTGCCAGAAAGTGATGCCTTTGGAGGGGCGGTCGGGATGATGGAACCAGAGGTTGCCAGCGGCGCCGGCGGATTCGGCGGCGGAGTTGGTCATGACCCGCTGCCAGGCGGCGGGAAACCAGGAGGTGGCGATGAGAGCGGTGACGACGAAGGAAACGAGGGCGTAAGCGATGAGGAGGAGATTGTAGAAGAGGGAGCGTTCGAAGAGACCGCGTCCGGCGGAGGTGAGGCCCTCGGTGACCCAGACACTGGGGAGGAGCGGGTGCATGCAGATTTCGGTGTGTTTGAGGACCTCGTTGAGGTTGGCGACCATGTCACCGGCAGTGGCTTGTTCGGGGTCGGTTCTCCAGAAGCGATAGAGGGCGACGCCGATGAGGGCGGCGAGAGCGGCGGCGGCGGGTTTCCACCACCAGGGGCGGGCCCAGCGGACGAGGGCGAGGAGGAACCATGTGGAGGCATTGGCGGCGAGGGTGACGAGGCAGACGAGGCTGAGGGCACCGGAGAGGTAGAAGGCGGGGCCGGCATTGAAGAGGCGACCGAGGGCGAGGAGGATGGGGGCGCTGAGGACGAGGAGGCCCCAACTGGCGAGGAGCATGCCTTCGATGGTTTTCCAGAGGACGAGGCTGCGCGGGGTGATGGGGAGGGCGATTTGCCATTCGGTGTCGCGTCGGCGGAAGAGGCTCATGCCGGTGATGGTGGCGTTTGAGAGCACCAGCATGACGAGGAAAAAGAAGAAGAGGAGGTACATCAAGCGCTCGGTGAGGAGCGGGCCGAGGAGGGGAAGGGCCTGGACGAAGTCGAGGCCTCTGCTGACGAGGGCGTAGGCGGCGATGCCGTAGACGCCGAGGAAGGTGGTGACAGTGAGGGTGAGGAGTCGATTCTCACTGAGGCTATGCCGGGCGCGGTGCTGAAACATGCGCCAGTGGGCTTTGGCGATCAGCAACGTGGAGGCGGCGACGGTCATGCGGGAAGTCAGAAAGGAATGAACGCGATGATGACCGGAATGGAAAGGTGAAAAGGATGAGTCAGGTGGGTTTTCGGGATTGGAGGAAGTCGTGGATGGTGGCGGCGAGGGTTTTGGAGATGCCGGGGGTGGTGGCGAGTTGTTCGGGGGTGGCGGCGCGGAGGCGGGCGGTGGAGCCGAAGGTTTTTAGGAGGGCGGCTTTGCGGGCCTGGGACACGCCGGGGCAGTCGTCGAGGAGGCTTTCGTCCATGCGGCGGCTGAGGAGGAGTTGGTGGTAGCCGTTGGCCCAGCGGTGGGCTTCGTCGCGAATGCGCTGGAGAAGTTTGAGGGCACCACGGTCGTGGGAGATGAGGAGGGGTTCACTTTCTTCCGGGCGATAGATTTCCTCACGTTCTTTGGCGAGGCCGATGATGGGGACGCCGCTGAGGCCGAGGCGTTGTAGTTCGGTCATGGCCATGGATAGCTGGCCTTTGCCGCCGTCGACGATGATGAGGTCGGGGAGGGTGACGAATTTCGAGGTTTGGGTTTTTGGGATTTGATTTTCGAGGCGGCGGAGGGCTTCGAGCGGGGGTTCCTGGGAGAATTCGGCGTCTTCGCCGAGGGCTTTTTTGCCTTCGATGAGGATGCGGGAGAAGCGACGGCGGATGACTTCGGCCATGGCGATGAAGTCGTTTTGGCCGGAGGTGGCACGGATGCGGTAGCGGCGGTAGTTGGCGTTGTCGGGGACGCCATTTTTGAAGCGGACCATGGAGGCGACGCAGTGGGTGGCGCCGATGTTGGCGATGTCGAAGCACTCCATGACGAGTGGAGGGCGGTCGAGGTGGAGTTCCTCCTGGAGTTCGCGGACGTCGGCCATGGGGTCGATGGTGGAGACGACTTTGGTGCGGGCGCCGCGCTCGAAGGTGCGGGTGGGTTCGAGGGTTTTTTTGAGGTCGGTGATCATGTCCCGGAGCTCGGCGGCGCGCTCGAAGTCGAGTTTGGCGGCGTAGGTTTGCATTTCCTGTTCGAGGGCGGGGAGGAGGTCCTTTGATTTGCCGGAGAGGAAGTCGCAGGCTTCATCGAGGCGGCGGAGGTAGTCGTCCCGGGAGATGCGGCCGATGCAGGGGGCGGAACAGTTTTTGATGACGTCGTTGGAGCAGTGCTTGTAGTCGGTCTCGCCGGGGTTGATGGGGCGGCAGACGCGGAGGCCGAAGCGTTTGGTGAGCCAGTTCATGGTGGTGCGAAGGGCACCGGAGTGGGCGAAGGGGCCGAAGTAGCGGGCGCCGTCGTCTTTTTTGAGGCGCGTTAGGGAGAAGCGGGGGAAGGGGTCGTTGAGGGGGAGGCGGATGAGGAGGAAGCGTTTGTCGTCGCGGAAGCTGACGTTGTAGCGGGGGCGGAACTCTTTGATAAGCTTGCCTTCGAGGAGGAGGGATTCGGGTTCGTTGCGGACGAGGTGGAGGTCGAAGTCCCAGATGGAGTCGATAAGGGCGCGTGTTTTGCGATCGGCGAGTTTGGAGCGGGCGGGGGTGAAGTAGTTGGCGAGGCGTTTGCGGAGGTCGCGAGCTTTGCCGACGTAGATGACGCGATTGAGGCGGTCACGCATGACGTAGACACCCGGCTGGTGCGGGACGTCGTGGAGACGGGCGCGGAGGTCGGGTTTTTCACGGGGGATCATGCGTTGGGAGTTTGGGGGTGAAAGGGGGGATGAGCAAGAGGGTTGCGCGGAGGGAGGGGTGAGGTGAGGGTGGAGGGGTGATAGCTTTGCCGAACCACCTTTGTCATGATTACGCCGCGCTGATGGCTCGGTGGCGCGAATTGGCGAGGCGAGTGGGGATGAGGGTGAATGAATTGTGCCGGGTGGGGGGGTATCGGGTGACTTGGTTGGAGACGGCGGCGGCGAGGGCGGGGGAGCGGAGTGTTTATCTGTCTGCGGGAGTGCATGGGGACGAACCGGGGGCGACGTCGGGGTTGTTGAAGTGGGCGGAGGCCAATGAGGCGGTGTTGAAAGCGGGAGCGTTTTTGATTTTTCCGTGTTTGAATCCGGTGGGACTGGTGGCGAACACGCGAGTGGACGGGCGGGGATTGGATTTGAATCGGCGGTTTCATGTGGAGGATGATCCGGTGTGCGGAGCGTGGCGGAAGGTGATGCAGGGGAGGCGGGTGAAGGTGGGGGTGTGTTTGCATGAGGACTATGATGCGCAGGGGATGTATGTGTATGAGTTGAGCTGGCTGCCGAAGGGGTGGAGCGGGGAGGTGCTGAGGCGGATCGCGACGCGGAGGCTGCCGGTGGAGGGGCGGCGGCGGATTGAGGGGCGGGCGGCGGAGAGCGGGGTGATTCAGCGGCGACGGATTCCGGTGGGGTTGCCGGGAATGCCGGAGGCGATTGCGCTTTATGATATGGGTTGTGGGGTGTCGTTAACGTTTGAGACGCCATCGGAGTTTGCGTTGGATGATCGGGTGAAGGCGCAGGCGGCTTTTTTGAAGGTGGTGGTGGGGATGGCGAAGGAATGGTGAGGCGGCTTGCGCGGGCGGGGAGATTGAGCGAACGGAGGTGGATGAGTGAGAAGGTTAAAAATGAGTTGGTGGCAGCGGCCCGAGTGCTGGATGAGGCGCTGAGGGGATTGCGGTTTGGAGAACCGGTGACGCATGTGTATCGGCCATTGGCGTATGCGTGGGAGGCGCATGAGACGTATTTGACGCGATTTGGGGCAGGGAGGAAGCGGGTGGTGTTTTTGGGGATGAACCCGGGGCCGTTTGGGATGGCGCAGACGGGGGTGCCGTTTGGGGAGGTGGCGGCGGTGAGGGATTGGATGGGGATCGAGGTGGAGGTGGGGAAGCCGGAGGATGAGCATCCGAAGCGGCCGGTGGTGGGGTTCCAGTGTGACAAGTCGGAGGTGAGTGGGCGTCGGCTTTGGGGATTGTTTCAGGAGCGATTCGGGACGGCGGAGGACTTTTTCAGGGAGCACATGGTGATGAATTATTGTCCGCTGGTGTTCATGAGTGCGACGGGGGCGAATGTGACGCCGGACAAGCTGCCGGTGGCGGAGAGTGGGCCGATGGAGGCGGCGTGTGATGCGCATTTGGGCGCGGTATTGAAAGTGATGGAGCCGGAGTGGGCGATTGGGGTGGGGGCGTTTGCGGAGGAGCGGCTGGCGCGGGCGGTGGGGGTGAGTGGAATGAAGGTGAAGGTCGGGAAGGTGCTGCATCCGAGTCCGGCAAGCCCGGCGGCGAATCGGGGGTGGGCGGAGGCGGCGACGAAGCAACTGCTAGCGCAGGGGGTGTGGGCTTGATTGAAGGAGATTGCTTGCCAAAGGTGCAAGGATAGCCTTTTTACTGTCATGCCTATGAGCCCAAGCCGCCCCGTGTTTTTTGCCCTGTGTATCGCTGCGCTGTCGTTCCTGGGAGCTGAAACGGCGGGGGCACAGACGGAGGTGATCGTGGTGAGCGGGGGGCCGGCGATGCGGAGATGGGAGGATTTGAGGAAGCCGGGGGAGCAGCATGATCGCTGGTGGGGGAATTTTGTGCGGTCAGCGCGGGTGAGGATGCAGGAGATCAAGAAGGGAACGCCGCCTGGGACGATCATTACCTGGATGGTGTATCGGGATGCCTATGACCGGAGGTCGGCGGAAGATCGGCAGCCTTTGGTGAGTTTTGTGGAGTCGGTGAGGGACACGTATGGGGTGAGGCTGGTGTGGTTTCGGTCGGGGTCGGACGTGATCAATTACATCAACAGCGGGATGAATCGGAGGAGTGTGAAGGTGAGCGGGTTTGAGTATTTTGGGCATTCGAACAAGTTTTGCTTCATGTTTGACTACAGTTCGGACGTGTATGGGGGGTCTGGGGCGTGGCTGCATGAGACGGATTTGAAGCGGATTCGGGCGAGTGCGTTCACACCGAATGCGTATTGTCAGAGTTGGGGATGTCACACGGCGGAGAGCATGAGTGCGGCGTGGAAGAAGGCGACGGGGCTGACGCTGGTGGGGGCGTATGGCAAGACGGATTACTCGAACGGGCATCTGTCGGGATGGAAGGTGCAATTGGCGCCCGGAGCGTCTTGGCGGCGGCGGTAGGTGGTTTTTTCCATTGCAAGACGGGCTGCTGGAAACTATAAACTCCGTCCCTGCCGACCCTTGGGCTTTTCCAGGGGGTCATAGCATTGCATTTCAACCTTTTGTCATTCACACCATGAGCCGCATCTATAACAACGTCGTCGAAACGGTTGGCAATACGCCATTGATCAAACTCAATCGGGTGGCCGCTGGCGTGCAGGCGACGATTGCTTTGAAGTGTGAGTTCTTTAATCCATTGGGAAGTGTGAAGGACCGGATCGGGATGGCGATGATTGAGGATGGTGAGGCGCGGGGATTGATCACGAAGGACACGGTGATCGTGGAACCGACGAGCGGGAACACAGGGATTGCGCTGGCGTTTGTTTGCGCCGCGAAGGGTTACAAGCTGATTTTGACGATGCCTGAGACGATGAGTGTTGAGCGTCGGACGTTGCTGGCCTTGCTGGGTGCGGACTTGGTTTTGACACCAGGGGCGCAGGGGATGAAGGGAGCGATTGCGAAGGCGGAAGAGATTTTGAGTCAGACGCCGAATGCGTGGATGCCACAGCAGTTTGAGAATGCAGCGAATCCAGCGATTCACGAGAAGACGACGGCGGAAGAGATCTGGAACGATACAGATGGTGCGGTGGATATTTTGGTTTCAGCGGTGGGGACGGGTGGGACGATTTCGGGGGTGGCACATGCTTTGAAGAAGAAGAAGGAGTCTTTCACGGCGATTGCGGTTGAGCCTGAGGCTTCGCCGGTGATCAGCCAAACGATGGCGGGTGAGCCGGTGCAGCCGGGGCCGCACAAGATTCAGGGGACGGGTGCGGGGTTTGTGCCGAAGAACCTCGATTTGGCGGTGGTGTCGGAGGTGATCAAGGTCTCCAATGATGAAGCATTTGCGATGGCGAGGCGTTTGGCGGCTGAAGAGGGGTTGTTGGTGGGGATCAGCACTGGGGCGAACGTTTGCGCGGCATTGCAAGTGGCTGCGAGGCCTGAGAATGCGGGCAAGTTGATTGTGACGATTGGGTGCTCGACGGGCGAGCGTTATCTTTCGACGGCACTGGCTGATGAAGCTCGGGCCAAGGTGGGCGCTTGATTCACGCATTTGAAATTTTTGACCTGACTTTTTATTTCCATGTCCTCTAAAGCTCCTGCTCCTGTCATCGACGCCGCTGTCGTTCTCCCCTCTGCCAGTGAAACCTGGATGGAGAAGAATTTGAAGCCCTTGCTGATATTCGTTTGCCTCGTGATTGTGGCACTGGCGGCCTTTGGGGTGGTGAAGTATCGCACGGATGCGGTGGCCCGGGAGGCAGGCGGGGCGTTTACGGCGGCGGATTCGGTGGACGGATTTGATGCGGTGATCGCGAAGTATCCGGGGAGCCAAGCGGCGGCGAATGCGCTTTTGGCGAAGGCGAACATGCTTTGGGAGCAGAACCAGAAGGACAGCTCGACAGCGGCGCTGAAGACGTTTTTGGAAACGAACAGCAAGCATCCGTTGGTGGCCCAGACGAAGCTGGCCTTGGCGTCGCGTTTGGATGGGATGGGCGAGAAGGCGGAAGCGAAGAAGTTGTATGAAGAGTTGATGACGAGTTATGCGGACTCCGAGGTGACGCCATTGGCGGCGATTCGGTTGGGCGATTTGCTTTGGAGCGAGGGCAAGACGGATGAGGCGAAGGCGATTTATGAGACCCTGCCGAGCAAGTATCCTGGAACGAACCAGCCCTTCTTTGATCAGAGTCAGGAGCGGCTGAAGTGGGTGGGAGCGGCGCTTCCGACGAAGGAGGTGGATCCTCCGGCCCCGCCACCAGCACCTCCAGCGCCAGCGGGTGCTGTGCCGACGCCAGCGGTGGGTGGTGCGCCAGCGGGTGCAGCGGTTCCACCGATTCAGTTGGGTGGGGCGGGTGCAACGTCGGCTCCGATGAAGGTTACGGTGGGAGCGAATGGGGTGACGACGCCTGCGGTCGAAGTGAAGCCTGCTCCGGCACCTGCGGTTGAAGTGACGCCGAAGCCGGCGAATCCGGAAGCGGTGAAGCCGTTGGCTCCGAAGCCGATTGAAGCGCCTAAGGTGGAAGTGCCGGCTCCAGATGCAAAGCCAGTGGAGCCAAAGCTTGAGGTGCCAGCGCCTGAGGCGGCTGCTCCGGCGAAGCCGTAAGTCGAGGATGGCGGCGCTTCAGGTGGACTCCGCGATCAGGTGGGATCGGAGTGGAGGGAGTTGCGAAGGCGGAGCTGATTGATGAAGAAGATGCGGGCACTCTCGGTGGCACCGTAGGCGCTTTCTTCCGGGAGGAGGTCTTGAGTTTGGATGCGGAGGTCTGAGAGGGCTTTGTAAAGGGGGCTGCGTGCGGTGAGGAGAGCCTCCAATTTGGCGTGGGGGTCGGTGTCCTGCAGGAGAGGGCGGTCGTTGTTGTGGGCGGTGCGGCGTGCGAGGAGGGAGACTGGGGCTTCGAGCCAGACGATGAAGCCGAGGTGGCGCAGAAGGGCGAGATTTCGAGGGATGGTGACGATACCCCCGCCCGTGGCGATGACGGCATTGCGACGACCGATTAAGCTACGTAGGGCGGCGGATTCGCGCTGCCGGAAAGAGATTTCGCCTTCTTGAGCGAAGATGTCGGGAATGGACCGGCCGTCGGCTTGATTGATGATGAGGGAGTCGGTGTCGATGAAATCCCAGCCGAGCTTGCGGGCGATGATTTTTCCGACGGTGGTTTTGCCGGAGCCCATGAGTCCGATGAGGACGATGTTGGGGGAGCGAGGCAGGCAGTCCGGGGCTTCCTCTTGAACGAGGTCGAGGATGGAGGGGACGAGGTCGGGGTCATGCTGAAGAGCGGCGAAGTAGGTGGGAAAGGCGGGGGTCCAACCGGAGGCGCGGAGTTTGGCGTTGCTGACGGCTTTATTGGTCCAGCCGCGTTTGCGGTCGGGGTCTGGGGGTTTGGGACCTGGAGGAGGGAGGGCGAAGAGGTCGGCGAGGGGGTTGAGGATATCGCGCTGGGTGGTGGGGGCGTCGTCGCAGACGTTGAAGATGCCGGGGAGTTTTTGCAGGATGAGATGAGCGAGAGCTGTAGCGGCATCATCCCGGTGGATTTGATTGATGAGTCGGCCGATGCCGTCTTCGGTTTCGACGCCGGATTTGCCGAGGAGGAGGTTTTTCAGAACGAACGAACGGCCGGGGCCATAGATACCGGCGAGACGGGCGACGGTGCCGCCTTTGACGAGGGCCAGGTCTTCGGCCTGGCGAAGGAGGAGGCCGGTTTCGCGCGGTGGGGTGGCGGGGTCTGATTCGGTGACGGTTGAGCCGTCTTTTTGGGCGTAGACAGAGGTGCTGGAGGTAAAAAGTGGGTGGGCGGAGGGGAAGGCGGCGATGAGGTTTTCCAGGCCGTTCAAGTAGACGGAGCGGTAGGCGTCGGCACCACCACGTCCGGAACTGGCGCAATGAACAAAGGCGGTGATTGTTTGTTTTGGATCGAGGCTGGCGGCGAGTTGGGCGAGGGAATCGGGTGAGGTGATGTCGCATGCGGCGACGGGCCAGGGATGCTCGGTGGCGAGTCGAGCGGCGGAATCCGCTGAGTGGGTGAGGCCGATGACTTGATGTCCGGCGGCATGCAGATGGCCTGCGAGCGAGGCACCAACATATCCACATCCGGCAACAATGATCATGATCGTGAGGGGTTATCAGGCGGGGCGGTTGGCCTTGTAGTAGGTGAGGAGGCCGTTGACGATGCCTTGGACGTAGTCCTCGATGGGACTGGATTGGAGAGAGTCGTCGATGAGGGTGCGGCCAATCCAGTGACCGAGGAGGAGGCGCTGGTAGGTTTGTTTGTGGTTCATGACGTAGGGTTCGAAGAAGATGACGGGGCAGCGGTAGAGGCGATTGGCGAGGAGGTTACGAGCGAAGAGGTAGGGGCTGTCGGGAACGGGGAGGGCATTGGGAGTGGTGTAGGTGTAGGGAGGGAGTCCGGTGCTGGCAGCGAGGCTGGTGGCGAGGGCTTTGGCCAGGGGGATTTCCTCTTCGTGGATGCGTGAGAAGAGTCGGGTGAACATTTCGAAGCGGGTGTCGTGATTGGCGAGTTCAGCGGGGGAGTAACAGCCGTTGACGAGGAGGTGAGCGTGATTGACGGGGGAGTATTGGGGGGCGGTGGCGTCTCCCCAAGATTCGGCGTTGAAGTGGAGGCAGAGGACGAGATCAGGTTTGATTTCCTGATTGACCCGGTCTGCGCGGGCGTGGATTTCAGCGACGCGATAGAAGAATTTTTCGCTTTGCCACTGGATGGTGAGGAGTTTGGCTTCGCCCTGGATGCCCTGGTAGCTGTCGGTCGGGTTGGGGAAGCCGGACTGTTTGAGGATTTCGATGGCGGTGAGGCGATGGTCGGAAGGTTTGGTTTTGGTGACGGGGCTGGGTTGGTCGCGAACGAGGGTGACGTAAGCGCCAAGGGTTTTGAGGCGGGCGGCGAGGATTCGGGCGGTGAGGAGGGAGAGGTCGCCTTCTTGAATGGCTTCGCCGGGTTTGAAACTGAGGTGGCGTTCTTCCATGACGCCGTAGCTGCCACCGATGTGGCCCGGGTCGATGGCGATGTGGAGGTCGCTCAAAGGTGGGCGGTCAGCGAGCGGGGGGAGTTCGGAGGCGCGGCTCCAGAAGCGAGGTGGATTGGTTTTGGCCTGGATTCGGCTGGCGAACGGGACGGTGACGGTGGGGTTTACCGGGTCGCCGGTTTGGATTTTGACGCCATCGGGTCCGATGATCCAGGGGGTGGGATATTGAGTGGGTTCGAGGTAGATGGACTTCAGGGCGGCGGTGAAGTCAGCGTCGCTGAGGGCGCGGGCGTAGGTGGTCAGGGAATTCCAGTCTGGCGGGGTGCCCAGAGGGGTGGTTTGGGCGCGGAGGCTCGGCGCCAGAGCCAGAAGGCAGAGGGCGGCTAGCTGCAAGAAGCGCATGATCATTCTGACATCCTAGACTTGATCAACTGGTTCATCATCTACTAAGTAGGGGTCGAATGAATTCCGTCCCTGTTCCTGAGGTTGCTGAAGAAGATGACTGTTTGAGGCTGTTGTTTTTTGGGGATGTGTTTGGCGAGGGGGGGAGGAAGGCGGTGTCGGATTGGATTCCCAAGTTGAAGGAAGAACTGGACGTGGATTTTGTGATCGTGAATGGGGAGAATTCGGCAGCGGGTCGCGGGATCACGCCGAAGATAGCGATTGGGCTGATGCGGGCTGGGGCGGCGGTGGTGACGAGTGGGGATCACATTTGGGATCAGAAGGAGATCGTGCCTTATCTGGGGGATGAACCGAGGATGTTGAGGCCGTTGAATTATCCAGAGGGAGTGCCGGGATCGGGTTCGGTGGTGCTGGAGACGAAGAAGGGGAAAGTGGCGGTGATCAATGCGCTGGGTCGGGTGTTTATGGGGCCGCAGGTGGACAATCCATTCACGCTGGTGGCGGCCTGTGCGGAGAGGTTGAGGGAAGAGACGCCGGTTATCTTTGTGGATTTTCACGCTGAGGCGACGAGCGAGAAGGTGGCGTTGGGTTGGCATTTGGATGGCAAGGTGTCGGCGGTGGTGGGGACGCATACGCACGTGCCAACAGCGGATGAGCGTGTGTTGCCCGGGGGGACGGCCTACCTGACGGATGCGGGGATGTGCGGGCCTTATGACTCGGTGATTGGGAGTCAGATTGAGCCGGTGGTGGGACGTTTTTTGAACGCGATGCCGACGCGGTTTGGGATGGGTCGGGGGATGGTGCGGGTCAATGCGGTGTTCGTTGAAGTGGAACGTATGACGGGAAGAGCGCGTCGCATTGAGCGGGTGACTCGGGACTGGTCAGAGTGATGGTCAGGGTGGAGTGGGTTTGGAACGGGCGATGAGGATTTGGCGGAGGAGGAAGGAAGGCGAGGGTGACGCGGTGGTTTCGAGTGAAACCATCATGGGGAGTCGGGTCACGTCATTTTCGAGTTGGAAGACGCCGACTTGGATGAGGCGCAGGCTTTCCGGGTCGGTGGCGATGTGGCGTTTTTCGAGAGGGAGTTTGAGCAACTGATCGCCGACTTGAATGACGAGGGAGACAGGGGCATCGAGCGAGTTGATGGCGCCCTGGCAGATCACTTCGAATTTGCCTTTTGGCAGGGCATCGATTGTCCAGGTGATTTTCTGGATGGGGACGATGGAGGGAATCGGTTTGGGAGGAGAGGGGGTGATTGCTTGAGCTGTCGCGGGGCGGAGTTCCAGCAGGCGTTCGGGTTTCGCCTTCGTTAGGGCTGGCTTGAGTGCGGGATTAGGAGGCGCTTCTTTTGTGTTGGGGGGCGACAGGTCAACCACGCCACCCGAGGCGATGACTTTTTGCATTTCCTGCAGTTCTCGATTGATGGCGACGGTGGTTTCGGCGCTGCGGGAGGCGGCAGCGAGGCGGGTGAGTTCGTTTATGTAGGAACTGAGCAGCGGGAGGTGAATTTTTTTCAGCTCGTTTTGATAGGTCGACTCGAGTTGTTGCCAACCGGTGGTGGGAGCGGAAGGGATAGCGGTGGATGGGGTTTGAGCGTGAAGTGGAAGAGCCCAAAGGCCCAAAGAAACAAGCCCAAAGAGGTATGATCGGGCAGGCATCATGGCTGAGTGGATTCCGCGGGTTGAGTTGGACTGAGAGCCCATGCGCCGGGGCGAGGATTGCGGGAACGCGCCTCGTTTTCTCGATCTGAAATGGAATGTTGAAGGGCGCGTTCCAGCGTGCCGCCACTTCCCATTTTGCCCACAAACGCGGCCAGACCCTGGTCGATCAGCAGGTTGTGGAAGAGGCCGATATCGGGGAGGAAAAGCAAGGCTGGCAGGGTGCCGTCGGAGTCGGGGGTATTGCGGGCTAAAAGACGGAAGGTTCGTCCAGAGAGGTAGCCTGAGGTGAATTGAAGTGCGGCGCGACCAAAGAGGGCGGCGTCTTCATTTGTGAGGCCGAAGTGCTGATTGAAGGGGGTATTAGCGGCTGAAGAGGCGGGATCGGAGGAGGGCGAAGCACATTTGAGCCAGAGCAAATGAATGAAGAACTCTCTGCCATCCTGGCTGACGCGGAATCGGTCTCCTGTGTTTTCCGGATGGTTTACAAAGGTGACATTTTCGAGGTCTTGAAATCCGGAGATGCCTCCGAGGCTAGCCAGGGGTTTCGGGAGGTGAAGGGCGTTGGTGTCTTTGGATTTGGAAGTGGGGGATCGGCGTTTTTCGATGCCGCGTTTTTCGTTGTCCAAGAGGGCCTGCCAATCGGGGAATCGCTGCTCGAGTTCCTGCAACTGGTCGGCGTATTGATCATTGATTGGTTTGTATGCGAGTTCCAAAGCGAAGGCGAGTGAGGACCTGACCGAGTCGACATTGCTGGTGGGAGGGATGATGATGTTAGTCGCGGTTTGTGGAACTGAGGTTGGAGCCGGGACCAAGCGGATGTTTTTGAACTGCACTTGATTGAAGGCATAGGATTTCGAAGCTGCGAGGCGGAGGGTAATGGGTGAGCGTGCGAAGCGCATGGGCCCGATGCGTTGGGGCTTGAATTCAAGGGGACTTCCTTTTGTTAAACTCAATTCGAAGCTGCGCCGGTTGTCGGCAGCTCCGGCGAGAAGAGAGACTTCGTAGATTTCGAACAAGGCAGTCTCGGCTGGTTCCTCTGAGGGGTCGTTAACATTTGTGGGAATCGCCGTCATAAGAGCGTCGAGTTCTAAGAAGTAGTCCCCTGGAGCGAGCTTGGTCAGGGTCCACTCAGCGTAGTGGCTGGCTATGCGCCAACCGGTTAAGCTGCCGTCGGAGGAAGCGGTGATGCCGGTGCCCTTGGCTGCGAGGGGAGTTAGAGGGAGAGCGGGGGTGGTGGATGAGGTATTTGAGGCCAGGATTTGCTCGAGTTGGTCACGCCGTTTTTTGATTTGCAGCGCCTGTTCGTAGTCACCCGCATCTGCGACTTCGGACTCCATTCGGGCCAGTGCGCGTTCGTATTGGTCGGTCAGCTTTTGGGACTGGGAGTTGATTTGAGTGGCGAAGAGGGCCTTCAGGTTGGCGAGGGCCTGGAGTTCCTCGGCAGAGGTTGACGGGGTTTGCGCGTGAAGAGATGATGTCTCCAATGACAAGATTGCGAGCGACAGAAGAAGTGTCGAAGCGCGTTTTGGAATGCAGGACAGACGGGGCATCAGACGAGGCAGGAGATCAGCGGTTCGCAGGGATGAGTTCGATGCTAAGGAGGTTCATCAAGTTGCTTTTGACGATGGTCCGAGCCGTTAATCGGAGGGGGCTGTTGCTGTCGGTGATTTTGAGCGTGCCGAGATTTTTGACTTCCGGGCCACGCAGGGTGGTGTCCATTTCTCCGGAGAGGCTGAATGTTTTTTCATTGATTACGATGGTACCACCCTCGAGCGGACTGCATTGGTAGGTGAGGAGGACTTCGTAGCCACCTGGAGGGACGCTCGGCAGCGTCCATTCGGCGTATGCTCCGGGTCGATCCCAGTGGGTGAGCCACTTTTTTTCTTCATCGTAGCGAACGCTTTCGAGTTTGGCGTTGTCCAGAGGGAGAAGGATATGATCGGGGAGGAGGGACGTTTTGAGGAACTGTTTGCGGGTTTCGAGAATCAGCAACTCTTTGGCGATGCGATCCAAATCAGTTGCGATGTGCTCGCGTTCGATGCGGGCGGCGATGGCGGCTTCGTATTCGCGGGCGCGGGCATTGGTGAGGGCGAGTTCGTCGAGTTTGGAGAGGGCGGTTTTGAGCGGGCCTAGCGAGGCTTCGAGAAGTTGGTGGTGGTGATCCAGGCGTGCCAGTTCGATTTCCTCGGGCGGGGGAGATGGGTTGGTTTTGTCGGAATCGGAAGGAAGGTTTTTGGCGGGTTTTTTGGGAGTTTTTGACGACCCTTCTGTTTGTCCGAAGACGGGGATGGCCATGCAGGCAGCGAAGGCCAGGAACTGCACCCAACCTCTCGCAGAGGCGAGGTGATTGATGGGATCAGAATTCATGGCAATCGGGTTGAAGTTCAGTCAGGATTCGACCTTCGATTTCGAGATCCAAATCGCTGCGGCAAATGTCGGCAAGAACATAGCTGAAGTGATGGTCTTGCCCACAGGAATCGCGGACGGCTTTTCGAACTAGAGGGAGCGCTTCAGGGTGACGGAGGTAGCACTTAAAATGAGCGCTGTGAATCCCATGGGTAGGCCATAGATCGGGAATCCAAGCGGCAGAGACCTGCATGCGATTGAGCATGATTTCGATGTTTTGTTGGGTGGTCTGGAACTGGCGCGCCCAATCGCCTTGGCCGATGCTGCGATGGCCTTCGATGCTGGCGGTGCCTGAGAGGATGGCGCGGCGGACTTCGGGACAAGTGGCGACGACGCCGCGTGCGAAGCAGGGAGGTCTGGGGCCGTATTCGGCCGGATAGTGGTAGGCGGGAATCTGGGAGGGATTCTCAAGGTATTCGGGTCGGGAACGGCCGGCTTTGAAGACAACGACGGCTTTGTCTCCCCCCAGTCCGACGGCAGAAGCCGCGGGCATGTAGGAGCGAAGATGGCGGCCATAACAGGATTCAAAGGCGGTCCATCTGCCGATATTGAATTGTTGGTAGCACTCGAGGCCGTCGCGGATTTCGTTGATATTGGGGATGTAGTTCCAAATGCGATAGAGATGCCAGCCCTGGGTGAGGCGCAGGAGAGCTTGATAAGCGCGTTCAACTGGGGCTTCGAGCCTGTTTTGGGCGTCGATGACGATGGCTCCGATAAGGAGGGTTTCACTTTCGGTCAGGAGGAAGTCCTGATCCCACCAAATTTTGGTGGCGGGACTGCCAATTGATTCGGTGTTGGGACCTGCAAGAAGGGGCAGGGGGAGCTGGAGGTTGGCTGCTTCGGGCGTCGCGTTCAATTCGACATGCTCAGCATTGAACGTGACTTGGAGGGCGGCGTGACCTTGAGAGATTGTCATTGAGCTAGAGTCTGATTTAGCGGCTTTCGGGCCGTTATGTCAAACTTTAGCATGGAGTCAATCTTTTGGTTTTTTCTTGGTTTCAACGGTGCCGGGCGAACCTGGAATGGCGGCGGGGTATTGCCAGGCGACGGGCTGGTCTGCGGTTTGCTCGAGGTGCAGGAAGGGGGCTGCCTGGAGATCGGTACGGCTGGTGTAGGCGATATCGGAGGAGTTGAAGAAGTCTTTTTGGACGCTATGAGGAGTTGGCGGAGCCCAGGTGGTGGATGGGTCAGTGGAGGCCGAGGGTTTGATTTTGGCTGAGATCTCGGGGACTTCAGTATCTGGTGGGGTGATTTTGGTCCATTGTTCCGGCGACCAATAGTCGCCATTCCAGTTCTGATGATTGGTTTTACGGGTGTAGAGATGCCAGCGGTCGAAGAGCACTTCGGGGACGTAGCGACTGCCGATGCGGGATACGAGAGGCGGTTGGTCGAAATCGGGGCGACCTTCGGAGGTGGATTCGAGGAGGTATTCGATTCCTTCAAGTCGAACGACGCACCAGGCATGTCCGCCGATGTCGCCGTATTTTCCCAGGGCGACGCGAACATCGTAGCCCCGGGCGGCCAGCCAATCGGCGAGGAGGATAGCGGAATCTTCGCAATCGCCCATGCCGCGGGTTTGAGTTTGAAGCGCGGTTTGCCAGCGGTCCGTTTTTTCTTTTTTCACGCCGGGATCTCGAGTGTAGGCGCAACTTTGATGAACGGCGGACCAAATGGTGAATAACTGCTCAACACGGGACTGGCCTTTGGGATAAATGGATGGTGGCTGGTAGCCTGTGAGGTAGTGATTGACGTAGTGGAAGTGGCCAGAGGTATCGGCGGCGATGACGGCGTAGGTTCGATGGCAGGATGGGCACTCGAGGCTGGAGCTCTCCTGGTGGCGCATGGCGCGGCTGATGTGGCTGGATTTGCAGAGAGGGCAGACGTTGTAGAAGGCGTCGTCAGAGGTTTGATGCAGGAGGTTGGGTGAGAATTCGCGCAGGCGACGGCCGGTGACGAGGAGGACTTGGTGGGCCATGCCGCCCGTGGTGGAGCGGCGAACACTGGCCAAGTGGGTCATTTCGGGTGCGATTTTGTTTAGGGAATCGGTCAGGCTGTCTTTAACGAAGTCCAAGGTGGGGCCTGAAGCTGCGCTGACGGAGATTTTGAGGTAGCGGGGTGACGATTCCTGAATCTGACTGACGACTGCGTCGAGGTTGTCGAGTGGGAGTCCGTCGTCGACGGCGCGCTGCAGCCAGGATTCGAGTTCCTGGTCCGTTTGCAGGAGGGGTTGGGAGTTAGAGATTCGGGTGTAGTTGGCAAAGTCGAGCAGACCGACTCGGAAGAGGTTGATTTTTTTGGTATCTTCGCTGCCCAAAGTCAATCGGGTCCAGAGAGCTTTCCATGTGGTGGCGTGACTTTCGTTCAGCCCTTTGACGGTGCCGGCGATGATCGCGGAACCGAGGCAAAGGAGAAGAATGAGGCGCTTTCCCATTATGGAAAGTATAGCAGATACAATTGGCGGTTCAATGGGAATCGTTGGCTCTATGATGACAAAGAGCACCGCGGAATGCAGGGATTTCTGCGATGTGTCAATTTACGTAACTCTAAAGTTTCAAAATCGTTACATTGCTGCCTGCTTCGATTGAGGAATCGGGGTTGATACGCAAGAGGCTATTGGCTTCTGCGAGAGCAAAGAGCGCGTCACTACGTTGGAGTCCGCTGGCCGTAAACTGACCTTTTTGAAGGACACCCCGGATGTAGTGTGGGCGGTCTCCAGGGTTGGTGACTTCATGAGAGAGGGTGGCGGTTGCTGTGGGAGGGCTGAGATCGCTGGAAGGGGTTCCGCACCATTTGAGGAGTGCAGGGCGAACGAAGAGTTGGAAAGTGACGAAGGTGGAGACTGGATTTCCGGGAAGGCCGAAGACGAACAGTGGCTTGGGCATCGAGCGATGGGTGAAGAGGAAAGGCTTGCCGGGTTTGATTTTGATTCGCCATAACTGAGGGGGTATGCCGAGTTCGGAGAGAGCTGGCTTGACATGGTCTTTGTCTCCGACCGAGACGCCGCCACTCAGGATAATGATATCGTTTTGTTCTGACAGCCTTTGGAGGGTGGAGGTAGTATCAACGAGTGTATCAGGGGTATGAGCCAGTTCGGTGATCGGGAGGCCGAGTTGGAGCAGCAGGGCGGCGATCATGGAGCCGTTGGAATTGTAGAGCTGGCCGGGCAAGAGGGGGGCTGTGCCAGGGGGGACGAGTTCGTCGCCAGTGCTTAAGATGGCGATTCGAGGGAGGCGATAGACAGGCAAGTGAGTGAGGCCTTGAGAGGCTAGAAGGCCGATCCGACCTGGGGAAATGAGGGCGCCGGGTTGGAGAAGGATTTGGCCGGAGCAGAGATCGCTGCCTTGGAGTCGGATGTTTTCGCCTGGAATGACGGGTTCGGTGCAGGAGATGGAGTTGTCAATAACGGTGACGACTTCCTGCATGATAACGGCATCGCACCCTTTGGGGAGCGGCGCGCCGGTAAAGATCCGGATAGCGTGTCGGGGGGCCTCGATTTTGAGTTGGAGATCGGGTCCGGCGGGTTGGATGCCGATGACGGTGATGGGCGAAGGATCGCGAGTGTCCGCAGCGCGAACGGCGTAGCCGTCCATCATGGAGTTATCGAATCCGGGAAGGGGGATGGTGGCTGTTTGCTGAGTAGCGCAGCGGCGATTCAGGGTTTCAAGAAGCGGAAGAGACTCCGAAGTGGTGTTCTTTGGGATGGCTTCGAGAATTTTGGCGAGGGCTTCGGACTCGGTGATCATGGGGCGATAGAGGCAGGGGGCTCTTCAGGGAGAGGCTCCAAAGGAATTGTCGGGAGAGGGGTTGAAGGGCTGTTTATGGTGGGAGGTGCAAGCGAATTGGTGTCGGGAGAGAGAATGGGAGGGGGCTGTCCGTCGCGCCATTCGACAGAGCTTGGGTTGGTGGCTGAGGGGAGGGATGGATTGACGGTGGGGGCAGGAACGGGTGGGGGGGCGGTTGGATCTGGCTGGTAGATGACAAGATTGCCGGGGCGAGGGTTTCCGGATTTGATGTCGGCAGTGACGTGAGTTCCTTTGCGTTCGGGGGAGATGGTCAGTTGAGTGAGGGCACCCGTTGCGTCCAAGGCGGTCAAGGCTTGTCCAATGGGCATGGGTTGACGTGACTGCATCTTGATGAGAACAAACTTTTGGTCAGGGTTGACGAATTCGATGATGCCTACCGCGATGGGGTCGTTCTTGGGTTTTTCGGAGTTGTCCTTTGAGTCTTTGTCTTTGCTGGTGGAGGCGCAGGCTGTGAGGAGTGCGACAAAGCAAACGAGAAGTATGCGGTGGTAAAGGATCACAAGAAGAGGGTAGGGGAATTGGAGGTGGAGAACAAGCTTTGAACCCAGAATTGGAGACTGGAGGGATTCGTTTGCACGAGAAAGGCACCGCGACGCGAGGTCACGGTGCCTTAGAATCCCACCTGTGCCGTTCGGCATGAGGGCTCACGTATCCCAGCGAGTCCAGGTGGGAGCCCAGCGAATCCTGGAGGTCGTCTTCCCCGAGGGGCCTGACAGAACCTCCTGGTCGAGCGCTCCCATGATTGAAGAATCGGGCCGGGCCACTAATTCCGATAACGAACACTGCAGGAAAGGATTGCAGAAACCGGTTCCACAATTTGGAACCGAATCGTCTGCCAAAGCATGTCAAAGAGCCACCGCTGAGAAGCCGATGATGGGATTGAGATACGTCGCTCGTTGGGCAGATGCAATGCGAATTCGGGAGGGGGTGTCGCAGACTATCGGCGTTTCCAAGTGAGGACTCTGGCCAATCGGTCGGTCACGCTGCGGGAGGCCGAGGGCTGGGGTGTTTGCAGGTCGGAGTCTGCCAAGATATCGGGATCACCCGAATCAAAATCTTCTGCGCGGGGCAGGCTGAGGAACGCTGGGGGAAGGGTTTGCTCCGAAAAGGTGGCGGAGAGGTCAACGCTAGCGTCTGCGACGGTTTCCGTGGTTTGGGGAAGCTCATTTGATTGGACCAAGGGGCGCTGATTGAGCGGAGCGATGCCCGCATCGGGGCCGATGAGACCTCCTGAGAAGACGAGTTTCATGGCGTCCTCCATGGAGAGAGGGGCATCGGTGACTTTTTCGGAATCGACAACGAGGAGCAGACCGGTGGTGGGATTGGGAGTGGTGGGGATGAAGACGGAGGTGAGGGCCTTGCCTGATTTGGCGTCGGTGAATTGGCCTGTGACGAAAGCGACGAGGCGCATGCCGGGCACGGGATAGTCGATGTAGGCGACGCGTTTGAAGCTTTGGGCGCCGCCGATGGTCTTGAACGAGTCGATGACTTGTTTGAGAGATTTGTAGATGAAGGAGACGAAGGGGATGCGGAGCATCAGGCGATCAAAGGCGGTGACGATATGAACGCCGATGAAGTTGGTGGCCATAAAGCCGAGGGCGATCAGGGCGACGATGGGAATGAGCACACCGATGAACCGGGTGGCCATGAGATAACGAGGGTCTTCGGTGCTGATGACCGGCTTTCCTGCGAGTTCATTGGCGAGATCAGCGAACCATTTGACGATGGGCTCGCTGGAGCCGTGGAGGAGGCTGTAGATGAACTGAAGGATGACAAAGGTGATGATCAGCGGGAGCGCGAGAGCGAGGCCAGCGAGAAACTTGTTTCGGATCCACACCATGACGCCACCGGCTGCTGGAGCAGCAGTGGGTGGGACGAGGGATTCGGGTTGGAGGGGTGGGATCACGGAGGAGGTGAAAAGTGACGCTCAATGGGTTACGACAATCGAAACGTCTTTTCTCTTCAAAAAAGGTTTCGCGATTGTAACCTGGAATTGCGAGGGAAGCAACCGTGCCGGAAACGGGCGCGGGTTACGAGTGCCCTCCGGACAACAGATCCCTGCTATCCGGATGCACTTGAGGGGTGTTGATCGGCCGACTAAGCGCCGACGAGCATCCTGGCAGGATTCTCGATGCAGTCTTTGACCCGCAAGAGGAAGGTGACGGCTTCTTTGCCATCCACGACGCGATGATCGTAGCTGAGGGCCAGATACATCATGGGGCGGATAACGACTTGTCCATCAATGGCCATGGGGCGCTGCTGGATGCTGTGCATGCCGAGGATCGCGCTTTGAGGCGGGTTGAGGATGGGGGTGCTGAGGAGCGAGCCGTAGACGCCGCCGTTGGAGATGGTGAAGACGCCGCCGGAGAGGTCGCTGATTTGGAGTTTGCCGTCTTTGGCCTTTTTCGCGTAGGCGAGGATGTCGAGTTCGAGGTCGGCGAAGGATTTTTTGTCGCAGTCGTGGAGGACGGGAACGACGAGGCCGCGTTCGGTGCCGACGGCGACGCCGATGTCGTAGTAGTGTTGGTGGACGATTTCGTCGCCCTCGACGCGGACGTTGATGCCTGGGACGGCTTTGAGAGCTTCGACAACGGCTTTGATGAAGAAGGACATGAAGCCGAGTTTGACGCCGTTCTTGGCGAGGAAACCGTCTTGGAGCTTCTTGCGCATGTCCATGACAGCGGTCATGTCACATTCGTTGAAAGTGGTGAGGATGGCGGCGGTTTGCTGGGCGCTGACGAGTTGGTCAGCGATTTTGCGGCGCAGGGGTGTCATTTTTTTCCGAGTGACACGGCCTGAGGCGGGGGTGGATTGAGGGGCGGGAGCGGAAGGTTTTGGGGCTTCGGCGGGGGCCTTGAATTCGGTGATGTTTGCGGGCTCCGCTGGAGCGGGCGTTGGAGCAGGTGCCGCGACGGGAGTTGGGGCGGTTGCGACCGGGGCAGGAGCGGGGGGCTCTGGTTGGGCAGGGGCGGGAGCGCCTGCGGACTCGGCGATGGTGGCGACGACATTGCCGATTTCGACATCTTCCCCTTCATTTTTGAGGATGGTCAGGGTGCCGGAGGCTTCGGCGGTGACTTCGGCGGCGACTTTATCGGTCTCGAGAGTGAGGAGGACGTCACCGACTTTGACGGCGTCACCGGTTTTGAAGTTCCATTTGGCGATTTGACCACCTGCGACGGACTCGCCGAGGGCTGGGATTTTGACTTCTGTGGACATGAGTGATGGAGGGGAGGGATGAAGAGGGGCGGTGGAGAACGATGGTGTGGATCTTAGACTTCGAAGGCGTCTTCGACGAGGCGTTGTTGTTCGTGGAGGTGAACGGCTTTGGAGCCCGCGGCTGGGCTAGCGCTGCGTTCACGACCGGCGTAACGGACGGGGTGATTGCTGACCTCTTGCAGGCGACGAGAGATGTAGGACCAGGAGCCCATGTTGCGGGGCTCTTCCTGACACCAGACGAGTTTTTTCTGAGCGCGAGGGTAGCGTGAGACGATGGCCTTGAGCATTTCCCAGTGGAGAGGGTAGAGTTGCTCAATGCGGATGATGGCGGCATTTTTGATGCCCTGCTCTTCACGATATTTGATGAGGTCGTAGTAGACCTTGCCTGAGCAGAGGATGAGGCGGGTGACTTTTTCAGGGGCGACAGTGAGTTTGTCGTCGTCGAGGATTTCCTGGAAGGAGGTGCCTTCGGCCATGTCTTCGAGTTTGGACTGGCAGAGGGGATGGCGCAGGAGGCTCTTGGGCGTCATGACGACGAGCGGCTTGCGAATGCCGCGCTTCATTTGGCGCCGGAGAGCGTGGAAGTACTGAGCGGGGGTGGAGAAGTTGCAGACCTGCCAGTTGCCTTCGGCGCTGAGTTGAAGGAAGCGTTCGAGGCGTGCGCTGGAGTGCTCAGGGCCCTGGCCTTCGTAGCCGTGTGGCAGGAGAAGCACGAGGTGGCTGGCTTGCATCCATTTGCTTTCCGCGCTGGCGATGAATTGGTCGATGATGACTTGGGCACCATTGATGAAGTCGCCGAATTGGGCTTCCCAGCAGATGAGAACGTTGGGTGTCAGGAGAGAGTAGCCGTAATCGAAACCGAGAACGGCGGCTTCGGAGAGGAGGCTGTTGTAAACGCAGAAGCGGCCCTGGTCCGGGGTGAGATTTTGGAGGGGGATGAAGCGTTCGCGAGTCTCGGTGTCGTAGAGGACGGAGTGGCGTTGGGAGAAGGTGCCGCGACGGCTATCCTGGCCGGAGAGCCGGACGCCATGGCCGTCGGTGAGGAGGGTTCCGAAGGCGAGGGCCTCGGCATGTGCCCAGTCGAAGCCTTCACCGGTTTCGATGGCCTTGCGGCGTGCGGCGAGGAATCGGCGCTCGATGGTGGGGTGGAGGCGGAATTCGGTGGGGGTGTCGAGGAGTTTGGTGCCGACGGAGCGCAGGGTATCGATGGGGACCCCGGTGGGGATGACATCGTAGCAGTAGCCGGGTTGAGGAATAAAGAGGAAACCTTCGAAGGGGTTGCCACCGGCTTCTTTCTCACGTTTTTGAAGGCCTTGGACGCCGTCTTCGAGTTCCTGGACGAGTTCTTGTTCGAGGGTCGCGGCTTGCTCCGATGTGAGGACGTTGGAAGCGATGAGCTGATCCCGGAACAGGGTGGCCGTGGAGGGATGGCTGGCGATGGCGCGGGCCATGTTGGGCTGGGTGAATGCGGGCTCGTCGGTTTCGTTGTGGCCGTAGCGGCGGTAGCAGACGATGTCGATGACGACATCACGGGCGAAGGTTTGCCGGAACTCGAGAGCGAGCTGGGTGACCCAGGCGATTTCGAGGGGGCAATCACCATTGACATGGAAGATGGGGACTTCGAGGAACTTGGCGATGTCGGTGCAGTAGTCCGAGGAGCGGGCGTCGGCGGGAAGGGTGGTGAAACCGATCTGGTTGTTGACGACGACGTGGATGGTTCCGCCGGTGCGATAGCCGGGGAGTTGGGAAAGGTTCAGCACTTCGGCAACGATGCCTTGGCCGGCGAAGGCGGCATCACCGTGAACGAGGACGGGGATGACTTTTTTGCGTTCGAGCGTGTCATCAAGAGCGCGCTGGCGGGCGCGGGCCTTGCCTTCGACAACAGGGTCGACAGCTTCGAGGTGGCTGGGGTTGGCGGCGAGCATGATGCCGACGCTGTCGCCAGATTCGGTTTGGCGAACGGTTTCGAAGCCGAGGTGATACTTCACGTCGCCATCGCCAGCGACCATGTTGGGGACGTAGTTCTCGGTGAATTCGTAGAAGAGAACTTCGAGGGGTTTGCGGAGGAAGTTGGCGAGCACGCTGAGGCGGCCGCGGTGGGCCATGCCCATGACGATTTCTTTGCCGCCGAGAGCTGGCAGGCCTTCGAAGATGGTGCCGAGGGCAACGAGGAGGCCTTCACCGCCTTCGACGGAGAAGCGTTTTTGGCCGACGTAACGGCGGTGGAGGAAACGCTCGAAGGTTTCGGCTTCAAGGAGCCAACGGAGGGCGCCGATTTGTTTTTTGGCAGGGGGAACTGGGTGTTCGAGGCGATTTTCGATGCGATCCTGAAGCCACTGGCGGACTTCAGGAGTGTGGATGTGCATGTACTCGAAGCCGATCCGGTCGCAGTAGATGGAACGGAGATCTTTGAGCATCGCACTGAGCGGCATGGACTTGCCCTGGCGGAAGAGTTGAGTCTGGACGGACTCATTCATGTCACTCTCAGTGAAACCGAGAGAGGCCATGCTGAGGATCGCTGGGGTGGGGGCGGTCTTGCTGAGAGGGTCGAGCCAGGCAGCGGTGTGGCCGAGCGAGCGGAAAGTGTGGAGTGCGTTGGAGACGCGCATCCGGAAGTTGAGCGTTTCTTCCGAGAGGGATTGGGGGAGGCTGGAAGAGGCGTTTTTCTTGGTGGCAAGGTGGGCCATGCCGAGTTCGAAACCCTCAAAGAAAGAGGCCCAGGTGGCGTCCACGGATTTGGGGTCTAGAGACCATTGGGAGTATTGGGATTCGAGGATGTCCTGATTCGAACGGGACGGTAAAGTGGCGCTCATGGATGGTGCTGAATATTTTTGGGGGAGTTAATCATCTACCGCATTCAGGTGGTGTGCAACTGCCGAGGTGGTAGAAAATGAGCCCAAAACTGGTGATTTTGGGATTAGTGAAGAGTCAATTCGGATTGACCTTGGTGAAAGGGAGGGGAAGAAGGGGGGGATGGCAGCATTTGTTGACGCATTGACGGTGAGGACGCAGGGGAAGGGGACCTATGAGATTACGGAGGCGTGCGAGGAGGTGGTTCGTAAAAGTGGCATTAGAACGGGAATGGCGACGGTGTTTGTGCAGCATACGAGTTGTTCGTTGGTGATCTTTGAGAATGCGGACCGGTCTGCGAGGATGGATTTGCATGCGTTTTTTGACCGGTTGGTGCCGGAGGAGGCGGGCTACTTCGTTCATACGCATGAGGGGGCGGATGATATGCCAAGCCATTTGCGGATGGTATTGACGCGGACGTCGGAGGTGATTCCGGTGGTGGAGGGGAGGCTGGCGCTGGGGACGTGGCAGGGGATTTTTCTTTTTGAGCATCGCCGGGCTCCGCATGTGAGGTCGGTGGTGGTGAGCGTAGTGGGGTAGATTCGGAGGGCAAGATGTCTGGAATGGCGGTTGACCTGGGGAGTTCGACAGGTAGGTTCCGCGCTCTTAAAATGAAAACCACCCTTCAAGCTGCCGTCGCAGCCACGCTTGCCGTTGCCGCACCTCTGTTCAGTCAAACTCCGGAACCTGCTGCGCCTGCGGGCGAACCTGCGACTGCTCCGGCTCCCGCAACCGGTCCTGCTGACATGAGCAAGGTGAGTTACTTCATTGGCACGAACATTGGAGGGCAGATGAAGAGCCAGGGGATCAAGATCAACATGGAGGAGCTGGCCGCAGGCATTAAGACCGCGCTGGAGGGTGGAACACCGAAGTACACTCAAGAGCAGCTGGCCACGGCGATGCAGGCCTTTGAGGGCGAGATGCAAGCGAAGCAGGCTGCGATGCAGGCTGAAGAAGCAAAGAAGTTCGAGGCTGCGAAGGCTGAGGGCGAAAAGTTTTTGGCTGAGAACAAGAAGCGCGAGGGCGTGACGACGACGGCGAGTGGCCTGCAGTATGAAGTTCTCACGAAGGCTGACGGTGCCAAGCCAGCGGCAACTGACCAAGTGAAGGTGCACTATCATGGCACGCTGGTGGACGGCAAAGTGTTCGACAGTTCGCGGGATCGCGGAGAGCCGGTGACCTTCCCTGTGCAAGGGGTGATCAAGGGCTGGGTTGAGGCTTTGCAGTTGATGCCTGTTGGGTCGAAGTGGAAGTTGTTCATCCCTTCCGAACTGGCTTATGGCAAGCAAGGTGCAGGGGCTGACATTGGTCCTGATTCGGCACTCGTGTTTGAGGTCGAGTTGCTTGAGATCGTGAAGTAGTCCTTTTTGACCACTTTTTTGAGAGGGCGAACCGGGTAACGGTTCGCCCTTTTTTGTGACGTTCTACGAGGAGGAGAGGAGTTTGCGGAAGGCTCCGCTGGGGTTGGCGTAGTTCGGGTAGGCGGGGTCGGGGTTTTCGGTGGGGAGGTAGCGCCAGTGTTTGTACATCCACATCCAGCATTCGGGATGTTCGCGGATGGCTTTTTCGAAATGGTTCCAGACCTGCTGGGTGATGGCGGTGACGTTGTCTTCAGGGGTGGGGCGGATGGCGCTGAAGATTTGGACGCGATAGGTGCCGTTGGGCCATGGGATGCAGACCCCGGTGATGATTGAGAGGCCTAGTCTCTGGGCGAGCGTGGTGTGGAGGGTGGGGACGCAGGTTTTGAGTCCGAAGCATTCGATGACGGTGGTGGCGCGACCGGGCTTCATGTTGAGGTCGGTCAGGAGGCCGGCATGGCCCTGGCGTTTGAGGCTCTTGATGAGGCGGAGCATGGCACCGTCTGAGGAGATCACTTGGTGACCGGAATGCTGACGGAGGGTGGTGAAGATCTCGGTGAGGGCGGGGTTTTTGAAGTCCTGGGCGACGACGTTGAATTTGATGTCGCGAAAGCCCCAGATGAGGCTGACGAACTCGAAGTTACCGAAGTGAGGGGTGACCCAGATGGCGCCGGTTTCGCGGGCTTGATTTTCAGCGGCGGGGTCGTCGAGTTGGATTTCGACATGGGACTGCCAATTGGTGCGGGTGAGGCTGCGTGCCCAAAAGAGGTCAATGAAAGTACGGGCGAAGGTCTGGTAGGAACGGCGAGCGATTTGGGCGCGTTGTTTGGGGGTGTATTGATCACCGAAGGCAACGCGAAGGTTTTCGAGGGCGGTGCGTCGGCCGCGGGAGTCAAGCCAATAGGCTAAGGTGCCGAAGATTCTCGCGAAAAACAGGATGAGGCTGCGGGGCAGTCGCGGGATGAGCCAGGCGAACGACCGGACGAGTTGGGCCTCCAGAAAATATCGAATCCTTTTCACGTTGTCATTTGGCACTTGGTTAAATCGCGGTAGGTTGGAGGATGCCAGTGCCGACCCTGACGACGATTCTCAAGCGCATCTTGAAGCAGCCTACTGCACCTTTCCACGAATACCATGTGAGGGGTGAAATCCAGAACATTTTGGAAGGCTGTCCTCATGTGAAGACGAAAGTGGACAAGTTTGGAAATCTTTTGGTGACCTACAAGAATGGGAAGCGGAAAAGCCGTGAGCCGTGGGTGTTAGGGGCGCATATGGATCATCCGGGGTTTGTGAAGAATCCGGCGAGCAAGGGTGAGTGGGAGTTTTTGGGCGGGGTGCCGAGGGTGGAGGTTGAAGCGGGGGTCAAGGCGGGATTGCGGAAGATCAAAGGTGAGATCGGGACCTGGAACTTTCCGGTGAAGATCAGTGCGGAGAAGATCGAGGCGGCGGCGTGTGATGATTTGGTGGGATGTGCGATCATTTTGGCGGTGATCTGGGATCTGGCGAGTTTGGACATGGAAACGACGTTTCATGCGGCGTTTACCCGTGCGGAAGAGGTGGGATTCCTGGGGGCGTGGCAAGTGGGGCAGAAGTGGCCTTATCCTGAGGATGCGGTGTTTGTTTCGGTGGAGACGAGTCGGCCGGTGAATGGTTCGGTGATGGGGGGGGGGCCGATTGTGCGGGTGGGAGATCGACTTTCGGTTTTTGACGGTGAGGCTGTGGCGGCGCTGACATTGACGGCGGCGGAGCAGGGGTTGAGGGTGCAGCGCTGTTTGCTGGATGCGGGAGCGTGCGAGGCGAGTGCGATGCAGGCGTGTGGTCGGCGTAGCGTGGGTGTGTCGGTGCCTTTGGGCAATTATCACAACATGGATGAGACGAAGAAGCTTGCGGCGGAATATGTGATGATGGAAGACGTGAAGTCGATGGTCAATCTGCTGAAGGCGTTGGTGGCGACCGGGCGTGAGGGGATTGAGGTCAGGACGATTGCAGAGCGGGTGGAGTTGAAGATGAGTGACTATGCCGCTCACTTGAAGGCCGGGAACAAGGAGTTTTAGGGATCCCGCAGCGATCCTATTGAATCCCGGCTTGCGTGTTGGCTGGGGCGGGGTTTGGTGACAGCTCCCTTTTATGAGCAGCGACCAACGCAGACCGTTCCCCTTCGACGAATTTGAGCCGAAATGGCAAGACCAGTGGGAGGGCGCACAAGCCTTCCGGACACCGAATCCGGGAGATGCTGATTTTGATGCTTCCAAGCCGAAGTATTATGTCCTGGACATGTTTCCTTACCCGAGTGGTCAGGGATTGCATGTGGGACATCCGGAGGGGTATACGGCGACGGATATCATTGGGCGGTTCAAGAAGATGTCGGGGTTCAATGTGCTGCATCCGATGGGATGGGATGCGTTTGGTTTGCCGGCGGAGCAGTATGCCATCAAGACTGGGCAGCATCCGCGGAAGACGACGGAGAAGAACATCGAGGGATTTCGCGGGCAGTTGAAGCGATTGGGTTTTGCGTATGACTGGAGTCGGGAGGTGAACACGACGGATCCGGGGTATTTCAAGTGGACGCAGTGGATCTTTTTGAAGTTGTACAACAGTTATGTCGATGAGGTAACGGGCAAGGCGCGGCCGGTGAGCGAGTTGGAGGCGAAGGGGATGAGTCGGGAGGAGATTGATGCGCGGCGGTTGGCTTACGTGAGTGAGGCGCCGGTGAATTGGTGTCCCGAGTTGGGGACGGTGTTGGCGAATGAGGAAGTGGTGGATGGCAAGAGCGAAGTGGGTGGGTTTGCCGTGGAGCGGCGGCCGATGCGGCAGTGGATGCTGCGGATCACGGCGTATGCGCAGCGGTTGATTGATGAGTTGGATGGGCTGGACTGGCCTGAGAGTATTCGATTGCTTCAGCGCAACTGGATCGGGCGGAGTGAGGGGGCGCACGTGACGTTCAAGATCGCGGATTTTGAGCGGGAGGTGACGGTTTTCACGACGCGGCCGGACACGTTATTTGGGGCGACCTACATGGTGTTGGCTCCGGAGCATACTTTGGTGAGCGAGATCACGACGGCTGAACAGCGTGGGGAGGTTGAGGTGTATCAACGGACGGTGATGTCAAAGTCAGACTTGGAGCGAACCGAGTTGGCGAAGGAGAAGAGCGGCGTTTTTACCGGGGCGTATGCGATCAATCCGGTGAATGGGGAACGGATTCCGATCTGGATCGCGGACTATGTTTTGATGGGTTATGGGACGGGAGCGATCATGGCGGTGCCGGGGCATGATGAGCGGGACTTTGAGTTTGCCCAAGTGTTCGGATTGCCAGTGAAGCAGGTGGTGCAACCGCCGGAGGGAGTGAAGTGGCAGGGGTTTACGGATGATGGCGTGGCGGTGAACTCGGGATTTTTGGATGGTTTGTCGACTGCGGAGGCCAAGGTGCAGATGGCGGATTGGTTGGAGGAGAAAGGGGTGGGTCGAGGGACGGTGAATTACAAGCTGCGCGACTGGTTGTTCAGTCGGCAGCGGTATTGGGGGGAGCCGTTCCCGATTGTTTGGGAGGATGGGAGTCATCGGGCCGTGGCGGACAGTGAGTTGCCGGTGGTGCCACCGGAGATGGAGGACTTCAAGCCGACGGGAACGCCGGAACCGCCGTTGTCGAAGGCGACGGACTGGGTGCGTTACTCGGAGACGGCGAGGCGGGAACTGAACACGATGCCGCAGTGGGCGGGATCGTGCTGGTATTACCTGCGTTATTGTGATGCGGCGAACACTGAGCGGTTCGTGAGTGAGGAGGCGGAGCGCTATTGGATGGGTGGAGGCAAGCCGGGCGGGGTGGATTTGTATGTGGGTGGGACGGAGCATGCGGTGCTGCATTTGTTGTATGCCCGGTTTTGGCACAAGGTGCTGTTTGATCTCGGGTTTGTGAGCACGCCGGAGCCGTTTCAGCGGCTGGTGAATCAGGGATTGATTATGGGAGAGGACGGACAGAAGATGTCGAAGAGCCGGGGGAATGTGGTGAATCCTGACGATGTGGTGGCGGAGTATGGAGCGGATTCGTTGCGCCTTTACGAGATGTTCATGGGGCCTCTGGAACAGGTGAAGCCTTGGAGCATGAAGGGGGTGGAGGGGGTGCATCGATTCCTGGCGCGAGTGTGGCGGGTGGTGATGGAGCAAGATCAGGCGGGGGAATGGGTGATTTCCAGTCAGTTGCAGGATGTGGCGCCGGAGAAGAAGCTGACCAAGGTGCTGCATGAGACGATCAAGAAATGCGGGGAGGACATTGAGAAATTGAGCTTCAACACGGCGATCAGTCAGATGATGATTTTGACCAATGCGCTGACGCAGAGTGAGGTGAGGCCGGCGAGTGTGGTGGGGATTTTCCTGCGGGTGTTGAGTCCGTTTGCGCCGCATGTGGCGGAGGAGTTGAACGCGCTTTTGAGGGGCGTGTTCCCGGAGAAGGCGGCTGCTGGGTTTGTGGCGGATTCGGCATGGCCCGTGTTTGATCCTGCGGCGCTGGTGGAGGACGAGGTGGAGATCGTGTTTCAGGTCAACGGCAAGCTGAGGGACAAAGCTGTTGTGCCGGTGGGCGCTGCGAAGGAAGAAGTGGAGAAGATTGCCTTAGCGAGCGCCAGGGTGCAGGAGTTCATGGAAGGGAAGCCGGTGAAGAAGATCATCGTGGTTCCCGGCAAGTTGGTGAATGTGGTGGTGTGATGCGTCATGCACCTAGCGATCCTGCATTACACGAAGCCGCCTGTGGTGGGTGGTGTGGAGCGTGTTGTGGGGGAGCAGGCGCGGGCGATGGAGCAGTTGGGTTGGACGGTCTGCGTGTTCGGTGCGGCTGAGCGTGAGGTGTTCCGGAGAAGACTGGAAGAGGGTGGGTTTGATGCGGTGATCGTGCACAATGTGTTCACGATGCCGTTTGATTTGGCTTGGACGAGGGAGTTGACCGGACTGGCGGAGAAGAGCGTCGGGGTGTGTTGGGTGAATTGGGTGCACGACGTGGCTGCTGTGAATCCTGCGTATGCGGAGGCTGGATGGGATGAGCCTGCGCCGAAAGCGATTGATGTGGCGGTGTCGAACCTGAGGGCGCGAGAATGGGCGGGGGTGGCGGGAAAAAGGGTGGATGAGATCGTGGTGATTCCCAACGGGGTGGATGCAGGGAGTGTTTTGGGATTGACTGAGCGGGTGGGGCGACTGGCAGATGTGCGGAAGTTGTGGGGGAGTGATCTCAACTTGTTACAACCTGCGAGGCTGGTGAGGAGGAAGAATGTGGAGCTTGGGGTCGGGTTGATCGCGAGTCTTCGGGACCGTGGGGTTGAGGCGAGACTGATTGTCACGGGAGCGCCGGATCCGCATCAAGCCGATGGAAGGCGCTATTTTGAGGAACTGAAGGGATTGACCGAGAAGCTTGGAGTGGAGCAGCAGGTGGTGTTTGGGGGAGAGGAAAGTGAGCTGGGTCATGATGACCTGAGAAGCCTCTATGCCTTATGTGACGGGTTGTTTTTTCCCAGTTGGAGCGAAGGGTTTGGATTGCCATTGCTGGAGGCGAAGCTGCATCGATTGGCGATTTGGTGCAGCGATTTGCCGGCGCATCGCGAGGTGATGGGGATGGCGGCGCATTGGTTTGAGCCGCAGGTCGGGGCGGAAGAATTGGGGGATAGGATGGCGAACTGGTGTCGAACGGATGAGTGGCTGCTAGGGCGCCGGCGGATTTGGCGAGAGCATGACTGGGGCTGGCTGTGTAAAGAACGGCTTGTGCCTTTGCTCCAGGCGGGTATCGAAGGGTAATGACTCGGAATCTTTCTCCACAGCCTGAAGTTCTCGCCCTGTTGGAAGCACGTCACGGAAACTCGTTTGGGTTTCTGGGGAGGCAGAGGCTAGGGGATGGGCGAGCGGTGGCGCGGACTTTTCAACCGACGGCCCTGCGGGCGTGGTTCTGGCATGAGGGGGCGACGGACGGAGTGGAGGCCGAGAAGGCGCACCATTATGGGTTGTTTGAGTTGCTGTTAACTGAAGAACAAATGGGGGGGCGATATGAGTGGGAGTATGAGTCGTTTGAAGGGCATCGTTGGCGGGTGAGAGATCCTTATTCGTTCGGACCGCTGTTGGGCGAGCAGGACATGTATTACTTTCGTGAAGGCACGCATCGACGGTTGTATGACTGTCTGGGTGCGCATCCCAAGACGCTGGATGGTGTGGCTGGAATGCAGTTTGCGGTGTGGGCGCCGAATGCGCGACGGGTGAGTGTGGTGGGGGATTTCAATCAGTGGGATGGGCGAGTGAACCCGATGCGGTTGAGGATTGAATCGGGCATTTGGGAGATTTTTTTGCCGGGAGTTGGGGCGGGGGCGCACTACAAGTTTGAGGTCTTGAATGCTGAAGGGCATCCTGTAACGAAGAGCGATCCGTTTGCCTTTTTCTCTCAACATGGGACGCAGACGGCGAGCCTGACTTTTGATTTGGAGCAGTATGCCTGGAGTGACGGGGAGTGGATGATGGAGCGGAGGAATCGGAATTTGTATGCGTCCGCGATGAGCATTTATGAGGTGCATCCTGGATCGTGGAAGCGGGTGCCGCATGAGGACAATCGCTGGCAAACGTGGGGAGAGATGGCGGATGATTTGATTCCGTATGTGACAAGTCTTGGTTTCACTCACATTGAGCTCATGGGGATGTCCGAGCATCCTTTTGATGGCTCCTGGGGGTATCAGGTGACGGGTTATTACGCTCCGACAAGCCGGTTTGGGAATCCGGATGAGTTCCGCGGGTTTGTGGATCGGTGTCACCAGGTGGGGTTGGGTGTGATTTTGGATTGGGTGCCAGGGCATTTCCCCAAGGATTCGCATGGGTTGGCGCAGTTTGATGGTACGGCGCTTTTTGAGCATGCGGATCCGAGGCAGGGAGAGCATCAGGACTGGGGGACGTTGATCTTCAACTATGGGCGCAATGAGGTGCGGAATTTTCTCGTGGCGAACGCATTGTTCTGGCTGAAGGAATATCACATCGATGGCCTGCGTGTGGATGCGGTGGCGTCGATGTTGTACCTGGATTATTCCCGCAATGAAGGTGAGTGGGTGCCGAATGCGTTTGGGGGAAGGGAGAACCTGGATGCGATCGCATTCATGAAGGAGTTGAACCGGGTTTGTTACGAAGAGAATCCCGGGACGACGATCATCGCGGAGGAAAGCACGGCGTGGCCGGGTGTGTCGAAGCCTGTGGATTCGGGTGGGTTGGGTTTTGGCTTCAAGTGGAACATGGGGTGGATGAATGACACGCTGAGTTACATGGAGCATGAGCCGGTGCACCGGAAGTATCACCATGGTGAGGCGACTTTTTCGATGTTGTATGCCTATGACGAGAACTTCATTTTGGTGCTGAGCCATGACGAGGTGGTGCACGGCAAGGGATCGATGATCAACAAGATGCCGGGGGATCGGTGGCAGAAGTTTGCGAACTTACGGATGTTCTATGCCTGGATGTGGGCGCATCCGGGGAAGAAGCTGTTGTTCATGGGGGGAGAGTTCGGGCAATGGAACGAATGGAGTCACGAACGGAGTCTTGATTGGCATTTGTTCTTGGGGGCGGAACATGCCGGACTGCAAAAGCTGGTTGGGACGCTCAATCATTTGTACACGGGGCATCCGGCATTGCATGAGAGGTGCCATCAGGCGGGCGGTTTCCAGTGGTTGGATGCGAATGATGCGGATGGGAGCCTGTTTGTGTTTGTGCGCTTGGCGCCGAGCGGGGAGAAGGTTTACGTGGTGGTGAATGCAACACCGGTGCCGCGGAAGGGCTATCGGATGGGGGTGGCGGAGTCGGGTGTTTACCGTGAGTTGTTGAATACGGATGCGGGTGAGTTTGGCGGATCCAATGTGCTGAATGTGCCCGCGATGTTGTCGACGCCGGGGGAATGGCAACAGCAGCCGCATAGTGTGATGCTGGATGTGCCGCCGCTGGGGGCGGTTTATCTGGGGAAGATCTGAAATGAACACAAAAAACCTGAACCGTGTTGCCAAGGGAGGCTAGCGGTTCAGGTGATTTGAAGTGAAGACGTCTAGGAGGCGTCGGAAGTGCTTTCGGCGGGTTCGGCGTCTTCGGTTACGCGAGCGTCGGTGGTGAATTTGAGGCCTTTGCCTTCTTCATTGGCGATGACCTGGACGCGGTCACCGGCTTTGACGTCGCCACGGAGGACGTGTTCGGCGAGGGGGTCTTCGATGTGTTTCTCAACGGCACGACGCATGGGGCGCGCGCCGTATTGAGGATCGTAGCCCTCCTTCATGAGGAACTCGCGAGCGGTTTGGTCGAGCACGAGTTCGATCTTCTTGTGGCGAAGGCGGGTGAGGACCTTGCTGACTTCGAGATCGACGATGCTGGTGAGTTCGGTCTTCTCAAGCATGTGGAAGACGACGATGTCATCCAGGCGATTGAGGAACTCTGGTTTGAAGAATTTTTTGGCGTGTTCGCCAATTTTACCCTTCATGCCATCGTGATCGGCTGAGTCCTGGGCCATGGCGCCGAAACCGAGGGAGGTTTGGCGTTTGATGGATTCGGCTCCGATGTTGGAGGTGAGGATGACGATGGTATTGCGGAAGTCGATCTTGCGTCCGAAGTTGTCGGTGACCTGGCCTTCTTCGAGGATTTGAAGGAGGAGGTGCATGACATCCGGGTGGGCTTTTTCGACTTCGTCGAAGAGCACGACGGAGTAGGGGCGGCGGCGGACGGCCTCGGAGAGTTGGCCGCCTTCTTCATAACCGACGTATCCGGGAGGGGCTCCGATGAGGCGGCTGGCGGTGTGCTTCTCCATGTACTCGGACATGTCGAGTTGGATCAAGGCATCCGCGCTGCCGAACATGAATTCGGCGAGGTTTTTGGCCAAGAAGGTTTTGCCGACGCCGGTGGGGCCGAGGAAGAGGAAGGAGCCGATCGGGCGGCGTGGATCCTTGAGGTCGGCGCGGGAGCGGCGGAGGGCTTTCGAGATGGCGATGACGGCTTCGTCCTGGCCGATGACACGGCTTTTGAGTTCGGCCTCCATTTTGAGGAGCTTCTCGGCTTCGGCCTGTTCCATGCGTTGAAGGGGAACGCCGGTCCATTTGGCGATGACGGACATGATTTCGTCCTCATCGACGTCGACGGTTTTTTCCTGGCTGGCATTGCGCCAGGTCTCGAGGAGGCCATCGAAGCGTTTTTTGGCCTGCTTTTCCTTGTCGCGAAGGTGGGCGGCTTTTTCGAAGTCCTGCTCGCGGATGGCTTCCTCTTTTTCGATCCGGATGGTTTCGATTTCTTCCTCAATGCCCTTGAGTTCGGGTGGGCGGGTCATGGCGGCGATGCGGGCTTTGGAGCCGGCTTCGTCCATGATGTCAATGGCCTTGTCAGGGAGGAAACGGGAAGGGAGGTAGCGGGAGGAGAGTTCGACGGCAGCGACGATGGCCTTCTCGGTAAAGCGGGCCTTGTGGTGCATTTCGTATTTGCTCTTCAAGCCGCGAAGGATCTTGATGGCGTCTTCGATGGAGGGTTCCTCGACTTTGACGATTTGGAAGCGGCGTTCGAGAGCGGCGTCTTTTTCGATGTATTTGCGATACTCGTTGAGGGTGGTGGCGCCGACGCACTGGAGTTCACCGCGTGAGAGGGCGGGCTTGATGATGTTGGAGGCATCCATGGCGCCTTCAGCGGAGCCTGCGCCGACGATGGTGTGGAGTTCGTCGATGAAGAGGATGACGTTTTTGTTGCGACGGATTTCGTCCATCACGGCTTTGATGCGCTCTTCGAATTGGCCGCGGTATTTGGTGCCAGCGACCATGAGGGCGAGGTCGAGGGTGATGACGCGTTTTTCGCGAAGGATTTCGGGGACATTGCCGATGGCGATTTCCTGGGCGAGGCCTTCGACAATGGCGGTCTTGCCGACACCGGCTTCACCGATGAGGACAGGATTGTTTTTGGTGCGGCGGCAGAGGATTTGGATGACGCGGGCGATTTCATCCGCACGACCGATGACGGGATCGAGTTCGCCTTTTTGGGCGAGTTCGGTGAGGTCGCGACCGAAGGCGCGGAGAGCAGGGGTTTTGCTTTCTTTCTTGGAGCCGGATTGACCGCTGGGGTCTTTCTCGTTGCCACTGTTGCTGCTGCCTTCTTCGTCTTCGTCCTCGTCTTCATCCTGGCTGGTGAAGTTGGGGTCGAGTTCTTTGAGGATTTCGTTGCGGGCCTTGTCGAGATTGATGTCGAGGTTGCGGAGGACCTGGGCGGCGACGCCTTCACCTTCGCGGAGGAGGCCGAGGAGGATGTGTTCGGTGCCGACGTAGGAGTGATTGAGGGCCTTGGCTTCTTTGGAAGCGAGGGCGAGGACCTTCTTCACGCGAGGGGTGTAAGGGATGTTGCCGACCATTTTGGTCTCGGGGCCGGAGCCGACCTGTTGCTCCACTTGCATGCGGACGGTTTCGAGATCGAGACCGAGTTTGTGGAGGACATTGACGGCGACGCCCTGGCCGAGTTTGATCAGGCCGAGCAGGATGTGTTCGGTGCCGACGTAGTTGTGGTTGAACCGATCCGCTTCTTTGCGGGCGAGGGCGAGGACCTGTTGGGCGCGTGGGGTGAAGTTATTCATCATTAGTCTCCTGGAATGAGCCTCCAGTTGGGGGTGGGGATTCGCTATGGGATACGTTAACGGGGGGGGCAATGGATTGCAACCTTAGGCGGGTGATTTCCGCGCGCATGATGTCGCGTTCATCAGGGGTGAGTTCCCTTTCGGCCTGGAGTTGGAGGTGGGCGGGTTGAATTTCGAGAAGGAGCATGTCGAGGAGGCCGCGGTCGCAGTCGGGGACGATGTCGAGATCGGCGCCGAGGCGGAGGAGGGAGAGGAGATTGAGGGCTTCCTTGGAGCTGAGAATGTGGGCATGGCGGAGGATGGCGTAGGCGCGACCGATTTGGTCCCGGAGGTGCGTTGGGCTATCTTCTTTGAGCTTGGCCCGTGCCATGTTTTCAGAACGAACCACGCCTTCGATGACTTTTTCGATTTGGGCGATGATTTCGGACTCTTTTTCTCCCAGGGTGTGCTGGTTGGAGATTTGGAAGAGGTTGCCGAGGGCTTCGGTGCCTTCGCCATAGAGACCGCGGACGGCGAGGCCGATTTTGCCGACAGCTTTCACGACCTGGCTGATTTGGTCGGTGAGGACGAGGGCGGGGAGGTGAAGCATTACCGAGGCGCGCATGCCGGTGCCGAGGTTGGTGGGGCAGGCGGTGAGGTAGCCGAAACGGGAGCTGAAGGCGTAGGCAAGTTCTTGCTCGAGTTCGGTATCGACCTGATCGACGAGGGCGAAGGCGCTGCGGAGGTTGAGGCCGGCGCGGATGCCCTGGATGCGGAAGTGATCCTCCTCATTGATCATGATGGAGATGGACTGTTTGCGATCCACAACGACGCCACAGCCGGTGGAGCGAGCGGCGTGTTCGCGGCTGATGAGGTGGCGTTCGACAAGGACTTGCTTGCGGATTTTGGAGAGATTGACGTATTCGTCGCTGAACCCATCCTTCATTTCAGGGAGGGCTTCGACGACGGATCGGACATTGGCGAGGAGGTCGACGCGTTGTTGTTCCTGGGAGAAGCCAGGGAAGGGGTAGTCCCTGAGGTTCCGGGCGAGGCGGACCCTTGAGGTCATGACGATCTCCGAATGCGGACCGCTGCCGCGCATCCAGTCGGCAGGGTTTTTGATGAGGGTGGAGAAACGCATCATGGCATGCTAGGGGGTATGAGCGCTACGATGGCTAGGCGATGAAGGGAACGCAAGGACGCGTTGGGGACCGACTTCGGAGAGTGGGTGAAAAGATGAAGTGGAGGTGTCACAAAAAGTTTAGGCGCCCTTAGATTCCGCTTGAGGTGCTGGAGTTTGCAAGGCTTGCATCTCGATTTTGATCCGCGCAGCCTCTTCGTAGCGCTCCTCGTCGATGGCGGATTGCAGGGCGTGTTTGAGTTCTTCCATGGAGGCGTTGCGACGGGAGTCCGCGATGGCGCGGGTGGGGATTTTTCCAAGATGGCGGGTGCCTTTGTGCATGGAGGAGAGGAGCTGATCCAGACCCTCCTGGAAGGTGTCGTAGCAATGCGGGCAGCCCATGCGACCGATCTTTTTCAATTGTGCGGAAGTGAAGCCGCAGGCGGGGCAGGTGAGGACGTCGTTGCGGGGGACGTTGGTGGTGTTGCCGGCTCCGAGGAAGGCTTCCGCAAGGCCGAAGCCCATTTCGTCGGTGACGCCTTTGGCTTTGGAGCAGGTCTCACACAAATTCACCGTGGTCATCTGCCCATTGATGATTTGGGTCAGAAAAACGGTGGCTTCATTGGTGCAGACGTCACATTTCATGGAAATAGGGATCGAGAGGTTAGGTTCTCAGGTACCATACGCTTTGCGGGTATGCCAAGCGCGGTTTTTATGAGAGTTGGTTTGTCCAGTTGGAGAGAGAGGATTCAAGAAGGTGGTGTTGGTTCAGGTCGTAGTGATGGGTGATGAAGCCGAGGCGGGCGGCGGTTTCGATGTTTGGGAGGAGGTCGTCGATGTAGAAGGTTTGTGCGGGGTCGAGGTCGAGTTGTTCAATGGCGATTTGAAAAATTTCAGGGCCGGGTTTGGAGGCTTTGGCGGAGTAGGAGTAGACGCCGTCACGGAAGAGGTTGAAGACGGGAAACTGTGCGAAGAGAAAGTCTTTGTGAAGGCCGTTTGTGTTAGAGAGGAGGAAGAGGGGGTGGGATGACGCGAGTTGTTCGAGGGTGCGGGTGAGGGCGAGGTTTGGGGCGAAGATATCGCACCAAATTCGGCTGAAATCGGCGGCGGAGTCTTTGAAGCCGATGGCATCGATGGCTTGGGTGATGAAGGTTTGGTCGTCGATTTGACCGTCTTCGAAAGGCAATTTGAGGTGATGGAGACGGTCGAGTAGATCGTTTTCGGGACAATCGGACCGAGCGGCCAGGCGGCTGAAGGCAAGGCGAAAGTCGAAGCTGACGATGACGTTGCCGATGTCGCAGAGGATGGAGGGGGTGGGCATTGGGGAGGGTTTAGATGTGGCTCAGAATGGCTTCGGCGGTCATGTGGGCGGCATTGGGGAGGCTGAGAGGTGGCACCATATGGTTGCGCATTTCTTTGGCGAGGCTGCCCTGATCGGCGAGCATGCGGGCGGTCAGGGTGGCGGTTTCGAGTGGGGAATGGCTGCGGAGGGCGCAGTGATGGTTGAGGAGCATTTCGGCATTGCCTTCTTCCTGGCCGGGAACGACGTAATCGATCACGGCCGGGGTGCGCGCGGCGAGGACTTCATGGAGGATGGCTCCACCGGCTTTGCAGATGACGAGGTCGTGAGAGCGCAGGAGTTGGGGCATTTGGTCGGTCCAACCGATGAGGGTGAAACGGTCTTCGGGCAGGGAATCGGCGAAGCGATTGAGAGTGAGGTGGAGTCGGCTTTTGTGTTTGCCGACGGGCAGGGTCAAGTGTGTTCCGGAGAGGATGAGTGGACGGAGGGCTTCGAGGGTGGCAGCCACGTGTTTGACGGGGGTGGAGGGGAGATAAAGGATGGATTGGGGAGCGTTGGCGGGGCGGGGGGAGAGGAGCGGGGCGGCGAAGGCTGGGCTAACGGGGAAGCCAGTGACGAAAATTTTGTCGGAAGGGAGGTCGCGATCGAGAAGGACAGCGACGGTTTCGGGGTCGGCCACGCAGTAGTAGTCACTGGGGTCGGAAGTCCAGCTGGGGTGGACGGAGACGGAGTCGGTGATGATGGTGAAGAGGGGAGGGACAGGACCTTGGGAGCGGAGAGGGGCGAGGAGAGTGCTGTAAAAGGGGTAGGTGCTGACGATGGCGCGGGGTTGATGCTGGTGAATCAGGCTGGCGAGGGCTTTTTGAAGGGAAGCGTTGAGGGGGTTGGGTTGCTGGCCGATGTCGCTTTTGGCGAGTTTTCGATAGGCCCATCTCCAGGCGGAGGGGAAGTTGACAATGGCAGCTTGGTAAGCGGATTGCAGAACCCGGGTCAGGTTGGGCAAGTGCTGTTCGAAGAGGTCAACCACGAGGACGGATTCGGCTGAGCTCGAGAGCTGGGTTTTCAGCGCTTGGGCAACGGAATTTGCGGCCGTGTTATGGCCGTCTCCGAAGCCTGCCGTTAGGACGAGAATCACGCGTTGGTTTCGATGGCGAGCCCAGTCTGAAAAACAATCGAAATATCTCTGGTCATAGACCGTAATGTAAGATAATTATCAAGTGCTCTGAATATTTTAGCCCGATGAATAAACCAAACCGATCTTGGCGTTCGAGTCAAGCACTGGCCCTGTTTGTTTTGGTCGCTGCCGTGTTGATCATGGCCGCGCCATTTCGAGGTGGGGGTGGACTGGTGAGGATGCAGTCGGCGTCTGTGATGCCTTTGTTTGCCACGGCATCGCTGGCGCATGGGTCGAGTTTTCAGGCTCGGAGTTTGTCTGATCGGGTGGGGTGCAGCGGGGAGTCTTTGTTTCGCTCGGCGCCGACGGTGAAGTTGGTGAAACGTCGGGAGATTGTGGTCAGGAAAGTGGTTTCGCCGATTCCCGTGGATTTTCACGCGCCGCGCAAGGAGTGGGAGCATTTGAGCCAGGGGGTGCGGAGGGAGTTGGATCGATTGGCGGCGGGTGCGGAGGTGAAGGCTGTGGAGATTCGGGCAACTGGGACAAGGGTGGGTGATTTGGATGATCTCGTGAGAAGAGCCAAGGTGCTGGGAGGGACGGGTGAAGTGAATCACATGGGGCAGGCGATGGTGGTGGGACGCGGAGAAGGTGCAGGAGACGGGGAGGTGCAGGTGGGCAAAGGTGAGGTGTCTGGAGCGGGACCTTTGGCGCTTTATTTGGTGGGGGATTTCAATGAGGTGGGGGTGACCCGTGCGCAGTGGGCGGCCTTGGATGAGGTGATGGATTATTTGGCGATGAAGTGGGGGAAGGTGGCGGTCTCGGTGAGGCCGAGCACGTTGGGTGGTGGGAGACTGGGGCTGGGAGCGCTGTTTCCTACCGAGCGATTTTTGCGGGCGCTGGTGCCACCTTTGAATGCACCGGCGGGATAGACTGGTTCTCGAAATGCTTATCACCTTGCCCGTAGGCGGAGCAGCCTCATTGGCTGCGTCAGCCGCTTGCCCGTTATTGATTTAATAGCGGGTGGCTCGACTTCCTTGCCACTGAGGCCACTGCGCTCTCCGGATCAAAATGATAATCTTTTCGAGAAACAGTCTAACTTCGGGTGCCATGAAGGGATCAGAACAAGTCCAGTGCCAAGTCGAGCGCTCGAACCGAGTGGGTGAGGGCACCGGAGGAGATGGAGTTGACGCCTGTGGCGGCGACATCGTGGATAGTGTCGAGCGTGATGCCACCGCTGGCTTCGAGCCAAAGTCGACCGGCATTGAGGGCGACGGCTTGTCTGAGTTGGGCCAGGTCCATGTTGTCGAGGAGAATCAGGTCGATGCCTTGGAGGAAAAGAAAATCGGCGAGTTGTTCGAGCGTGGCGGCTTCCAGTTGGATGCGCATGCCGGGATGATCCTGGCGGACGCGGTTGATGGCGGCTTGGAGGGAGGACAGGGAGCCATCGGCGGCGAGGTGATTGTCTTTGACCATCACGGCGTCGTAGAGACCCATGCGATGGTTGACACCGCCACCGGCTTTGACGGCTTCTTTTTCAAGCAGGCGCCAGCCTGGGGTGGTTTTGCGGGTGTCCCAGACTTCGACGGGATAGGGTTTGACGGCATCGACGTAGCGGGCGGTCATGGTGGCGACACCGGAGAGGCGTTGGAGGAAATTGAGGGCGGTGCGTTCGGCGGTGAGCAGCGACCGGGTGCGACCTTCTATCTCGATCAAGGTGTCACCGGCTGCGAATGTGCTACCGTCCGGGCGGTGAACCCAAAGACCGAGACCCGAATCCACTTCTTTGAAGACCGTTTCCGCGATCGACATGCCGGCGACGATGCCGGGTTCGCGCGCGACGATGCGGGCTTTGTTGCGGGAGTTTTCGGCGATGAAATAGAGGGAGGTGACGTCACCGGGGCCGACGTCTTCAGTCAGAGCGGCGCGGATGAGGTCGAGGGTAGAGGCGTGCATGAGGAATCGAGTGAGATTGTAACGCGAGAAATGCGGGACGCTAGCGCGGAGGTGCTGGAATGAGGCCGAGCAAAAGGGGGGCAAGGCGGGGAGGCGATAAGGTTCGGGAGGTGGCGCACGAATTGCGCAGCCCGCTGCGGCCGGCTTCGAGATGGGCATGGTGGCGGGGAGTCATTTTGCGAGCGTCAGTAGGCGTGTTGATCATGGGGTTTTTGACGGGAGCGGTGGTTTTGGGCGTGTACAGTCAACTGGCGAAAGGGTATGATTTGGCGGAGTTGGGGGAGATGCCGGAACGGACGGTGGTGCTGGATTCGAAGGGGCAGGTGATGGGGCGATTGCATGGCGAGGACCGGATTGTGATCTCGTTAGCGGAGGTTTCGCCGTGGTTCATCAAAGCCTTGCTGGCGCGGGAGGACACGCGTTTTTACAGGCACTCGGGGATTGATTTCATTGGGGTGCTGCGGGCGATGATTCGCAATTTGAGGGATGGGCGGATTGTGCAAGGAGCTAGCACCTTAACGATGCAGTTGGCGCGCAACAGTTATCCTGATTTGGATGACCGGAGCTTTCACCGGAAGTTGTTGGAGATGATGCTGGCGCGTCGGATTGAGAAGGCGATTGGCAAGGATCAGATATTGGAGCACTACATCAACCGGATCTTTTTCGGGCCAGGATTGTGGGGGATTCAGAGGGCGAGCCAGGTGTATTTTGGCAAGCATGCGTCCCAGCTGACATTGAGTGAGGCGGCGTTGATTGCGGGGTTGATTCGGAGTCCATCGAGGTTCTCGCCGTTTCGGAATTTCAATGGAGCGATCAAGGAGCGGGATGATGTTTTGAAGCGATTGGTTGAGGTGAAGGCGATCACCAAGGAGGAGGAGTTGGGCGCGCGTTATGAGGAGGTGATCTTGCGGGGACAGCCGGCGTTTCAGAATCAGGGAGGGTATGCGTTGGACATCGTGAAGCGGGATTTGGATTTGATTTTGGAGGACCGAGAGTTGCGTGAAGGGGGGTTGCGTGTGATCACGACCTTGGACAAGGAGTTGAACGATGCGGCTGAGGTGTTTTTGGACAAGCGGTTGAGGGAGGTGGAGAAGTTGCCGGGTTACGCGCATCCGACGAAGGCGGGGTATGATGCCGGATGGGACATGGTCAGCGCGGTTTTGGAGACGCCTTATCTTCAGGGGGCAACGGCGGTATTGAACAATGACACCGGGGGGGTGCTGGCATTGGTGGGGGGCAGGGATTACCGGCAGAGTAAGTTCAACCGGGCGACGCATGGGTCGAGGCAGATTGGATCGACCGTGAAGCCGTTTGTTTATGCGGCGGGGATTGAAGCGGGATTGATGCCGGGGACATTGATCAGTGATGATCCGTTGAAGCCGGGAGAGATTGCCGGGGTGGAGGCGACATGGAATCCAGGGAACTCGGATGGGCGATTCACAGGGATGCAGCCCTTAACGTTAGGATTGGTGCAGAGTCGCAATACGATGACGATCCGGGTGGGGAATCAGGCGGGGCTGGATCGGGTGATGGCAACCTTGGGAGCGGTGGGTTTGCCGGGGGGGCAGAAGAGCACGCCACAGGTGTTCATTGGCAATGTGTCGGGCAATGCGTATCAAGTGGCAGCGGCTTATTCGGCATTTCCCAATGATGGGTTGCGGAAGCGGCCTTATTTGATCGATCAAATTGTCGACAAAAGAGGGCAGGTCATTTTTCGGGCGGGTGTGATGGAGGTGGACACACTCAGTCCGGGAGTTGCGCAGGTGATTCGACGGATGTTGGGACAGGTGATGGATCAGGGGTCGGCATCGGTTTTGCGATCGGAGTATGGATTTAAGGAAGCGGCTGGAGGGAAGACGGGGACGACGAACAATTATCGGGATGCCTGGTTTGCGGGCTACACCTCGGGGCTGACCACGGCGGTATGGGTGGGGTTGGATCGGGGAGGGACGATTGTGGATGAAGGCTATGGGAGCAAGTTGGCTCTGCCGATCTGGGGGGATGTGATGAACAAGGCGATGGCGTTGGGGTATGCTTCGGGGAAGAATCGTCCAGAGGCGCCGACGTCGAGGGTGGCGTTGTGTCGTCACAGCAGTGAGTTGGCCACGGAAGGTTGCCATGCGGCTGGATGTGCCTATGAGGATGAGCTGCCTTACGAGTTGGTGCCGGGCGTTTTTTGTCGCCAGCATGGAGGTGACGAGGCCGGGAAGGAGGCGGAGAAACCTGGTTCATCCGTTTGGCAGCGGATGAGGCGGTGGTTTGAATGAATCACTCAGCCTCGGAAGTCGGCAGTTTCAGTCTGGTCACGATGGGGCGATGGTCGCTGGCTTGATCGAAGTCGTGCGTGTCGAAGATGGATGAGTTTGAAACGTCGATGAAGGGCTTCATGGCGCGGCTCATGAAGAGGTAGTCGAGGCGAGAGTAGCTATCGGCCGCTTCCCAGTAGTGGGTCCAGGTTTCTCCGCGTTTGTCGGTGACGCGGATGTCCTCCATGAACAGGACACCCGTTCGGGAGCCCTGGATGGCTTTGATGGGGGCTTCGTGACGGTATTCGTTGAAGTCGCCGTAGAGGAGGATGGCGGTTTCGGGGGAATCGGAGAGGATGCCGTCGAGGTGTTTGCGGAGCAGGGAGGCTTCGTTTCGGCGCATGAGGGCCTGATCCGCTTCAGGGACTTCACGCATGGATTTCAGGTGAACGCCGATGAAGCGGAAGTTGAGGTTGGGGCGGGGTTGGATGGTCGCGTCGAGGAAACCGCGTTGAACGGAAAAGGTTTTGCCTTCGAGTTCGTAGGTGAGATCAGAGACGGACTGTCTGCTGGCGATGGTGAATCGGGAGAGGAGGCCGAGGCGGCGGGTGGGGTCACCACCTTGAGCGATTTCGGAGTGGGGGAGGTCGATGCCGGCGGTTTTGAGAAGGGATTGAATCTCTTTCAGGTCGTCGGCACTGCCGATTTCGCTGAGGCCGAGGACATCCGGGGCGATGGCCTTGAGATGGTTGATGACGGCGGCTTTTTCGACTTCAGGCTTGGCGGAATCTTTGAGGACTTTGTTGTCTTCGAAGCGATCCATGATGAGCCAGTTTCTGACGTTGTAAGCGCAGAAAACGAGGCTGTCGGGGGAGGCGGGTTCGGCGGCGCGAGACGAGAGAGGCAGCGACCCCAAGATAAGGAGCGCGAGGGTGGCTTGGCTGAGCCTGAGCGTCTTTTTACGCCATGAGGCAAGCAGGCAAGCTTGGGACATTCGGAGCAGACGGAGGGAGCTTAGACGTCGTCCGAGGTGGAACCAACGGGTTGACGGGTGGCTTCGGCGGTTTCGCGGCGTTGCTTGGGCTCTTGAATGGTGGGGCGTTCGACTTCGTCCTGGGCGCGGTGGAGTTCGGTTTCGAACTCTTCACGGGCTTTTTTGAACTCGCCCATGCTTTTGCCGAGGCTACGGGCGAACATAGGGAGTTTTTTGGCACCGAAGAGGATCAGAACGAGGATGCCGATGATGAGCAGCTCAGGGGTTCCGAGGGGGCCGAAGCCGGCGATGACAGGAAGAGTATTCATGAGGATAGTCATACTTTACTGAACGTCCCGCTGCAATGAAGACTTTCAGGGGATCGTAGGAGAGTCTTGGTGGGTGCTATTTGTCTATTCGGCGGTGAAGTCGAGGAGGATTTTGCCGGAGCGGTGGGGTTGGGCGGCTAGGGTGAGGGCTTCGGGGGCGTTTTGGAAGGGGATGATGGCTTGGATGGGGACGTGGAGTTTGCCGGCGAGCATCATGTCCGCGAGGGGGGCGAGGGTGTGGAGGAGGGCTTCGGGGGCGGCGTGTTCGAACCAGCGGCTGACCCAGAGGCCGCGGAGGTGGAGGTCTTTGAAGATAAGGAAGCCGTTGGGGACTTTGAGGCTTTTGAGGCTCATGGCGCCGTAGGTGACGAGGGTGCCGCCGGGGGCGAGGAGGTTCATGAGGCGGATGGCGCTGTCGCCACTGACAGCGTTGGCGGCGAGTCTGACAGGGGTGGTGCCGAGTCGTTCGCGGGCGGCGGCGTGGCCTTCGGCGTCGTCAACAAAGACGGCGGTGGCGCCTTGGGCTTCGAGCTCGGGAATGAGATCGGCGCGGCGGACGAAGGAGAGGGTACGAATGCCGAGGGTGGCGGCGATTTGGATAAGGGCGCGGCCGACGGCGGAGTTGCCGGCGTTTTGGGCGATCCAGTCGCCTTCGAGGAGGGGGACAAATTCTTTGAGGAGGAGCCAGGCGGTGACGGGGTTGATGCGGAGCATGGCGGCCTGGGCGAGGTCGATGCCGGGGGGGAGGAGGGCGAAGAACTGTTCGGCAGCGATCATGTGCTGGGACCAGGTGCCGACGCCGAGGAGGGGGATGACGTGGTCGCCGACGGCGAGGGAGGTGACTTCGGAGCCGATGGCTTCGACGATGCCTGAGGCTTCGTGGCCGGGGATGCAGGGGAGGTGGGGTTTGCGGCCGTAGTTGCCCTGGATGACATTGAGGTCGGCCGGGTTGATGGGGGCGTAGTGGATGCGGACGCGAACATCGTCGGGACCGAGATCGGGTAGATCGTGGGGGGCGGTGCGGATGACGTCGGGCGGGGAGCCGTTTTCGGAGATGAGGAGGCAGAGAGAAGACATGGATCCGAAAGGTGAGTGGAACCAGAGCGGGTGCCGCTTTGGTTCTAAGAGGGAATTTAGCGGGTCAGGAGGCCGCGGGCGATGATGGCGTCGACGGGGTTTTTGTCGTCGGTGAAGGCGACGAGGGGTGGGGGGAGCCGGGAAGGCGGGACGTGGGTGGAGATGAGGCGCTGGTTGAGGCTGCCAGGGGCGTGGAAGCGATCGGTGATTCGGCTGTTCCAATTGGATTTGGTGGCGAGGAGGATGACGTTTTGGGGTTCGTCGAGGCGACCGCCGACGCCGAAGACTTCGACGAAAGGGAAGACTGCTTTGACGGTGGTCAGGAGGCCGGCGAGGAGTTCGCCACGGGGGCCTTGGACGGCGCTGATGACGTTCATGACGAAGGCGCCGTCGTCGGTGAGGCGATCGTGGACGAGTTGGAAGAATTCTTTGCTGGTGAGGTGGACGGGGATGGCGCGGATGCCGTTGTAGGCGTCGCCGAAGATGAGGTCCCAGCGTTGTTCGGGTTTGTCATGAAGGAGGAGGAAGCGACGGGCATCGCCGGGGTGGGCGTGGACGTTGGGGTGTTTGTCGAGTTGGAAGAACTGGCGGCCGACATCGATGACGCGGGGGTCGATTTCGGCGACGTCGACGTGGGCGTTGGGGAAGGTGCGGGAGAGTTCGTTGGGCATGCCGAAGGCGCCGGCGCCGAGGAAGAGAGCGCGATTGAGGGTGAGGTTTTCGTTGAGTTGGGCGAGGCGCCAGTAGTGCTGGTAGGCGAGGATGAGGTCGCCGGTATCCGGGTTCACGCCGCCTTCCTGGGTGCTGTCGAGTTCGAGGACGCGGCGTTTGTTTGGGCTGGTGCCGTTTTCGGAGACGCGGATGCGGTGGTAGAAGGATTCTTCCTCGTGGATGACATCGGGCGGTGTGACGGGGCGTTCACCGAGGGCGACGGCGGCGGCGATGAGGCCGGTGAGGAGGATGGGGAGCTGCTGGCGGAAGGAGTTTTTGGAGAGAGAGAAAGCGATGATGGCGAGGACGAAGAGGAGAACGGCGACGCCGAAGAAGATGGAGCGAACGCCGAAGGTGGAGATGAGGAAGAAGCCGGAGAGGAAGGTGCCCGCGAAGCTGCCGAGGGAGCCGAGCATGCTGATGATGCCAGCGGAGGCGCCGACGTGGGTGTCCTGGCTGGTGAGGCTGTAGAAGCGGACGGCGGCGGGTGAGACGGCGCCGAGGAGGACGCCTGGGACGGCGAAGAGGAGGAGGGAGATGAGGATGGGGCCGATGATGAGGCGGCCGCCGGCGGAGATGGAGGGGCTGAGGAGACCGTGGAGGGTGGGGATGAAGAAGATCAAAACGGCGGAGCCGGCGAGGAGGCGGCCCATGACATCGAGGGCGGGGCGTCGATCCGCGAGCCAGCCGCCGAGGTAGCCGCCGGCGCTGGAGGCGATGAGGATGACGCCAATGAGGGCGGTCCAGGTGTAGACGCTGTTGCCGAAGAAGGGCGCGAGGAGTCTGAAGGCGCAGATTTCGACGACCATGACACTGCCCCAGGAGAGGAAGCAGAGGGCGCCAAGGAAGAAGCGGATGAGGCCGGCGGCGGGCGGGGTGGGTTGGGTGCCGGAGGTGGGGGTGGAGGGGCGTGGGGGCTTGGGCACGGAGAGGTGGGGCGGGTTAGTGGCTGTAAAAGAGGAGGTGGATGATTTTCCAGCCGGAGGGGGTTTTGATGAGTGAAAAGTGGTCGATGCCGGTGGTTTTTTGGGCGCCTTTGACGAGGGTCCAGGGGACGCGGGCGAGGGCGGCGCGTTCATCTGACAGGATGGACATGGAATCGGCCGTTTCGCGCATGGGTTCGGCGGCGGTTTTGTGGCCCATGCGCTGACCGTAGAGGAAGTCGGAGAGGGTCTCGGTCTGCGGGGTGCCGTTGCGGTCGGTGACCAAGGTGATGCGGGCGGTTTCGTGGAAGCAGGCGGCGTAACCGTCCATGTCCTGGGTGGACCAGGTTTTGAAGTAGTTTTCGAGGAAGGCGCGAATGGCGGGCTCGTCCTTGGACTGGGGGGAGTCAGGCTTGGAGCATGACGGGGTGCCTGCAACGAGGAGCAGGCTGGCCAGCAGGAACAGGGGGGTGCGTTTCATGCGGGCGGAGGAAACACCTGTGGGGCGGCTGGATCAAGCGAAGGACTCTTCTTCGATGCCGAGGAGAGCGATGATGCGATTGAGGTCTTCGACGCCGTAGTAGTCGATCTCGATGCGGCCTTTTTTGTCGGAGTGATGGAGGCTGACGTTGGTGTTGAGGTGGCTGACGAGTTTTTGTTCGACGGCTTCGATGGCGGTGCCGAATTCGGTGTCGGCGACTTCGGGTTTGGGTGGCGGGGGATTGAGGACGCCCTGGACGAGTTTTTCGGTGGCGCGGACGGAGAGGCCTTTTTTGATGACTTCGGCAGCGGCTTTTTCCTGTTCTTTGGGCTTTTTGAGGCTGAGGAGGACTTTGGCGTGGCCGGTGGTGAGGCTGCCTTTGGCGAGAAAGTCCTGGACCTCCATGGGCAGGTCGAGAAGGCGCATGGAGTTGGCGACGGTGGCGCGGTTGCGGCCGACGCGCTGGGCGATGTCCTCCTGGCGCATGGCGAAGTCGCGGGCGAGGCGCTCGTAGGCGCGGGCTTCTTCGATGGGGTTGAGATCTTCGCGCTGAAGGTTCTCGATGAGGGCCATCTCGAGGACCTCTTTGTCGGTGGCTTCGCGGGTGATGACGGGGACTTCGGTGAGGCCTAATTCGCGTGAGGCGCGGAAGCGGCGTTCGCCAGCGATGAGTTCGAGTTTGCCGTTAACGGGGCGGACGATGAGGGGCTGGATGACGCCGTGCTCACGGATGGACTCCATGAGTTCGGTGAGCTGAGCGGCGACGAATTCTTTGCGCGGTTGCAGCGGGCTGGGGACAATTTGCGCGAGAGGGACGCGGCGAACGATATCGCCGGGGGCGGGTTGCGCGAGGGCAGGCGGACGCGCGACGCCTGAGACGGCGGGTGAGGAGGTGATGAGGGCTCCTAGCCCTTTGCCGAGTACGTTCTTTGCCATGGGAGGCGGAGACTAACCACGAGGCGGGTTGGAAGCAAATACGGAATTGAAGTGAATTTGATTCGAGTGAGCTAGATGAGGCGCTGGCGTTTGCGGAGGAGCCATTCGGTGGTGAGGAGGGCGAGGAGGATGCCGAACCACCACCAGGAGGACCAGATGAGGGTTTCTTTGATGGAGGTTTGTTTGCGGTCGATGCGTTTGAGGAGGGCGGGGAGGTCGTTGGCTTGGGATTCGCGGAGGAATTGGCCGCCGGTGGTTTGGGCGAGGGATTGTAATAGGGGGGTGTTGAGGGTGAGTTGGGCGAGTTCCTGGTCTTCGCGGTCGGAGGCGCGGAAGGTGAGGCGGGAGTCGCTGCGGGGGGCGTTGAGTGCGGGGGCGATGGCGATTTCGAAGTCGCCAGATTTGAGGGGCGGGGTGAGGGCGCGATAGATGCCGGCGTGGTTGGGGTCGGCGGTGAGTTCGAGGGTAGCGAGGGTTTCGCCATCGCGGGTGAGGAAGGCCTGGGGGGTGGCGTTGGGGATGAGGGTGCCGGAGGGGCTGCGGAGGCGGACGCGGACTTCGGCCTGGTCGCCGACACGGTAGCGGAGGCGGTCGGTGCCGATGGCGAGGGTGGCGGTTTCGATTTGGAAGGGGGGAGCGGCGATCCAGGCGGCGATTTGCATCCAGAGGCGCTGGTGGTAGAGGTCGGCGACCTGGTAGCGCCAGCGCCAGAGTTCGTCGGTGCTGAGGTAGAGGACGGCGCCGGCGCCAGCGGGGCGGAAGACGATGGCGGGGAGGGGTTGGCCGATGGCGGGGGCTTTCAGTTGGGCGACGACTTGGGCGCCGGGGGCGGGGGTGACGTGGGCGGTCCACTGGGCGGGGGGAAGGGTTGGCCAGAGGTCGGTGTTGGTGGCGCGGGAGGCGGAGAGGAGGAGGGCGGGAGGGGTGGGGATGGGGGTGTCGAGGGACCAGGTGTAGCCGGTGGCGGTGGGCGGGGTGGTGCCGGTCCAGGAGACGGGGAGGAGGCGGGAGGCGTCTTTTTGGGTGAGCCAGGGTTTGAGGTGGCCGCGCTGGCCGTCGATGAAGATGAGGCCGCCGCCGCGTTGTTCGACGAATTCGAGGAGCCACTCGATTTGGTTGGGGAGGAGGCGGTCGGGGGCGAGGTCGCCGAGGATGATGAGGTCGTAGGTGAGGCATTCGTCGCGGGTGGCGGGGAAGGCTTTGGCGATGGCGCCGTCGGCGGGGTTGGGGGTGTAGTCGTCGAAAGCGACCTTGGCGTCCCAGCGTTCGTCGCGGTCGAAGTGGTTGTGGATGTAGCGGGTTTCCCAGCGGGGGCGGCCGTCGAGGATGAGGACGCGGCGTTTGCGATCGAGGACGTGGAGGGGGATTTCGGTGGTGTTGTTGGCGCGGGTTTTCTCGAGATTGGCTTGGTTTCCGGAGGCGGTGACCTGGACGGAGAGGAGGCGGAGGGCGGGGTCGGTTTTTTGGGCGGCGGGAGGGAGGTCCTGGACGGGGAAGCGGAAATCGAAGCGGTGCTGGCCTTTTCCTGTGGTGGTGAAAGACTGTGACCAGAGGACTTTACCTTGGCTTTCTACGCGAACGGTGGCGGAAATGCCGGAGGGCATGGAATCGCGAACGGTGATGCTGCCGCGGAGTTGTTCCTGGGCGAAAGCGGATTCCGGGATGTCGGTTTGGGTAATGGAGAGGTCGGGTGGGGGGATTTCGCCGCCGAGGCCGATGGGGAAGAGGGTGACGCCGGCGGTTTTGAGGGAGGCGGCGAGGTCTTCGGGGGAGCCGTCGGTGTTGTGCTGGCCGTCGGTGAAGAGGACGACGGCGGTGCCGGGGGTGAGGGGGGCGAGGGCGGTTTTGAGGGGGGAGTCGAGGTTGGTGGAGGCGGAGTCGGGGGCGATGGGGAGTTGGGCGGGGATGGGGCCGGAGGTGTCCTGGCCGTTTTGGCGGCGCCACCAGAGGCGCTGGGAGGTGGAGCCGCGGAGGGCGACGAGTTCGACGTCGTGCTCGGCGACGAGGGCGGGGAGGAGTGGGATGGTGCCGGAGAAGAGGAGGGATTGGAGGCGATCCCATCTTGATTGCGGATTGGGGATTGCGGATTGCGGATTGGGAGAGGCCTGCGGCGGCTCGTCGGTGAGGCGCATGGAGGAGGAGGCGTCGAGGGCGAGGACGACCCGGGTGAGTTGGCGGTCGATGGTGGTGTGGCGGAGAACGGGGCCGGCGAAGGTGAGGACGGCGATGAAGACGGCGAGGGAGCGGAGGAGGACGAGGAGCCAGCCGAGGGGGACGGGGCTGCGGCGGATTTCGCGGCGGTAGAGGAGGGCCATGAGCAGGGCCAGGGCGAGCGCGACGAGGAGGACCAGCCAGGGGGCGTGGTCTCCGGTGAAGCGCAGGGCGGTGGTGGTCATGTCGATTGCGGAATGCGGATTTGGGATTGCGGATTTTTTGGAGGGGGAAGGGTGGGGAGAGGGGAAGGGGCGAGCGAGGGTTTTTAATGATCGGCTAAAGCCTTTACTCCGACGGGGGTTAGCGATACCAGACGACGGTGATGGCGGAGGTGGAGGAGTGGAAGGTTTGGATGTTGACGATGTCTATGCCGGGGTTGGCGTTGATCCAGGTTTCGGCTTGGTCGTGGGATTCTTTGATCATGGGGTAGTCGAGTGAGACTTCGCCGAGGCGGAATTTGAGTTGCTTGATGAATTCGGCGCGGCGGATTGGGCGATGCGTTGGGAGTGGGGGCGGTGTGTCCATGGTCAACGGCGTTTGGGGGAGGTGATGTGTTGTTGGAGGAGGACTTCGAAGAAGAGGAGGGCTAGGAGGGCGAGGAGGAGGGGTTGCCAGACTTCGATGCCGAGTCGGCGGGAGCGGTCGAGGCGCTGGTAGGTGTCGAAGTCGTTGGCGGTTTGGGCTCCGAGGCGGGTGGCGAGGTCGGTGAGTTCGGTGGGGGCGAGGGGGGTGAGGTTGGATTCGGCGGGGTCGAGGTTGGCGGCGATGCGACGGATGGATTTGGGGTCGGATGGGGCGGCGTCGGTGGGTTGGATTTGGTAGAGGCCGGGCTGGGTGAGGGCGGGGAGGGTAAGGGTGGCGGACTCGGGTTTGAGTTCGGAGGATTGGCCGAGGGGGTCGGTGAGGGTGAATGGTTGGGTGGATTGAGAACTGGTGAGGGAGAGGGAGGGGGTGGTGCCGATGAGGTGGGCGCTGCTTTCGGTGTCCTGGGTGGCGAGCCAGGCGGTGAGGCGTTGGGCGAGGGGGACGAACCAGGGCTGGAGGGGGAGGTTTGACCAGCCGGGTTTGAGGGGGATGGCGCTTTGGATGACGAGGCCGCGTCCGAGGGGGCGTTCGATGAGGAGGGGGACGCCGCGGTCGAGGGAGGCGATGGTGCGGGCGTCGTCACCCTGGGGTTCGAGTTTCCACCAGTGCTGGAATTCGCCATCAGGGAGGCGGCCGGAGCGGGGGTCGTTGAAGTATAGGAGGGCGGGGTGGGTGAAGCGGGTGGTTTGGAGGCGGGCGGGGAAATCGATGTTTTCGATGTGGGTTTGGCCGGTGACTTTGGCGGGCAGGAAAAGGCCTTCTTTGCCGAGGTCGGATCGCCATTTGAGCGGGTCGGCGTTTTCGGCTGGGAGGATGAGCAGGCCGCCGCCGTTTTCGACGAATTTGCGGAGGATGGGGAAGAGGCTGCCGTTGGAGCGTTCGAGGCCGCCGAGGATGACGACCCGGGCACCGGCGAGATCGGATTCCTTGAGGCGTTTCGGGTCGATGGTGCGAGTGAGGATGAGGTCGCGGAGGGAGGGGACGGAAGCGCCGAGGTGGGGGGTGAGGGCGAGGTTGAAGAAGTCGAGGGCACCGGCGAGGGGGGAGGAGCCGGGGGCGCCATCGAGGAGGACGACGGGGAGTTGGTCGCGGACTTGGACGATGGTGTGGAAGGCATTGTCGTCGGTAAAGGTATCGCCTTCGAGGCGGACGGTGAGGGCGTGGTCGCCGAGGGAGTCGAAGGCGTGGGTGAAGTAGAGGGAGGCTTCGCCATCCGGGGGGATGGAGATGCGGGCGGTGCGGAGGCGTGCGCCATCGGCTTCGAGGTGGACGGGGATGTCCTGCCAGGGGCGTTTGCCGTGGTTTTGGATGCGGACTTTGAGGGCGACTGGTTGGCTGGTGGCGACGAGTTGGGCGGAGAGTTCGGCGGCGGTGATGGCGAGGTTTTCGCTGAGTTGGGTGGGGAGTTGGAAGAGGGTGAGGGCGGGGCGGGTGGCGTCGGGGTCTTTGGAGGTGAGCGCGTCGAGGACGGGTAGGGAGGCGCCGGAGAGGAGGGAGGACCAGTCGGACTTTTGGAAGTCGGAGAGGATGAGGATTTCTTTGGAGGGGTTTCCGGCTTTTTGGGCGGCGGCGAGGGCGGATTGGAGGCTGTTTTGCAGGGAGACGGGGCCTTGGACGGCGGGGATGTCGGTGAGGTCGGCGGAGAGGAGGTCGAGGGTGGTGGAGGGGGCGGTGTTGAGGGGGCGGGGGGTGCCGCCGATGCGGATGATTTGGGCGTCGGAGCCGCGCGGGAGGGAGGCGAGGATGCGGGAGAGATCGGCGCGGGCGTGGTCGGAGGCGGGGGTGCCGTCGGCGGTGGGGGCGCGCATGGAGAAGGAGTCATCGAGGAGGACGATGAGGGAGGATTTGCCGAAGCCGGGGAGTTGGCTGAGGGCGTTGAGGACGGGGCGGGCGAGGCAGAGCGCGAGGACGATGGGGATGGCGATGCGGGTGAGGAGGAGGAGCCACTGCTCGATCTGCGTGCGGCGTTTTTTTTGTTTGAGGACCTCATGGAGGAGGTGCATGGCGCCCCATTGGACGTGGATGATCCGCCTGCGGTTCAGGAGGTGGATGATCAGAGGGATCAGGAAGGCGGCGGCGCCGGCCAGGAGGATGGGGGTGAGGAAGGACAACTCGAATTGCGGAATGCGGATTTGGGATTGCGGAATTTAGGGGAGTTAGCGCATGCGGAGGGTGAGGTATTGGCGGAGGGCGGTGGCGTGGGATTGGTCGGTGGGGAGTTGGAGGAGATCGACTTGGTGTTTGCGGAGGCCTTCGGTGATTTGTTGGCGGAAGTCGGCGAGGACTTCGAGGTAGCGGTTGCGGACGGTGGCGGGGTCGAGGGCGACGTGGTCTTCGGCGTTTTCGAGGTTTTCGAAGCGGGCGAAGCGGGAAAAGGGGAACTCCAACTCGTCGCGGTCCCAGAGTTGGAGGACGACGACTTCCTGGCCCTGGTGGCGGAGGACGCCAACGGCTTTGAGGAGGGCGGTGGCGTCGTCGAAGAAGTCGGAGATGAGGATGACGAGGCCGCGGCGTTTGAGGTGGTTGCCGAGAGATTCGATGACCGGAGCGAGCGCGGTTTCACCACCGGGTTTGGTTTGGATCATGGTCTCCAGCATGAGGTGGAGATGGGAGATTTTGGTGCGGTTGGGGATGATCTGGCGGAGCTTGGTGTCGAAGGTGATCAAGCCGACGGCGTCCTGTTGGGACATGAGCAGGTAAGCGAGGGAGGCGGCGAGTTTGCGGGCGTAGTCGAGTTTCAGGACACCGCCGGTGCCGCGATAGCCCATGGAGCCGGAGGTATCGAGAACGATGGTGGCGCGGAGGTTGGTTTCCTCGTCGTATTCGCGGATGTAGAAGCGGTCGGAGCGGCCGAAGATTTTCCAGTCGAGGCGGCGGATTTCATCGCCTTGGACGTAGGGGCGGTGTTGGCGGAATTCGACGGAGAAGCCCTTGTGGGGAGAGGCGTGGAGGCCGGTGGTGAAGCCTTCGACGACGGTTCGGGCGAAGAGTTGCAGGTGCTGCAGGCTGGTGATGTCTTCGCTTTGAAGGATGTCGGAAAGGGTGGCCACTCGGGAGAAATGAAAAGGGGGAGAGAGTTAGACGTGGGGAGAGTCAGGGAGCTTTCAGGGGGATGGTGTCGGATGCAAGAGTTGTGAAAAAAGAAACGCCCGCGCAGCGCGGGGCTGGGCGGGCGTTTGAGGGAGTCGCTGCCGACGAGGATGTTTACTCGTAGGAGGCTTGGCTGCCGCTGAGGTCGCGCTGTTTGATCCAGGACATCAGGCCGCGCAGGTGTTTGCCGGTTTCCTCGATGGGGTGAGCGGCTTCTTCCTTGCGGATGCGGTTGAAGTTGGGCTGGCCGGCGTTGTACTCGGCGGTCCATTCGCGGGCGAAGTCGCCGTCTTGAATGGCCTTGAGTTGCTTGCGCATGGCGTTCTTGACGTCTTCGGTGATGATTTTCGGGCCGACGGTGACGTCGCCGTACTCAGCGGTTTCGGAGATGGAGAAGCGCATGCCGGCGATGCCGGATTCGAACATGAGGTCGACGATGAGCTTCAATTCGTGCAAGCACTCGAAGTAAGCCATTTCGGGCTGATAACCGGCTTCGACGAGGACTTCGAAGCCTGCCTTGACGAGGGCGGAAGCGCCGCCGCAGAGGACGCACTGTTCGCCGAAGAGGTCGGTTTCGGTTTCTTCTTTGAAGTCGGTCTCGAACACACCGCCGCGGGTGCCGCCGATGCCTTTGGCCCAAGCGAGCGCAATTTCTTTGGCGTTGCCAGAAGCGTCATTGTGGACGGCGATGAGAGTGGGGACGCCTTTGCCTTCGAGGTATTGGCGACGGACGAGGTGGCCGGGGCCTTTCGGGGCGACCATGATGACGTTCACGTTTGTGGGAGCCGTGATGGTCTTGAAGTGAACGGCGAAGCCGTGGGAGAAAAGGAGGGTCTTTCCTGGGGTGAGGTGAGGGGCGATATCGGCCTCATACACTTTGGGGATGACGGTGTCAGGGACAGCGACCATGATGACGTCGGCTTTTTTGACGGCTTCGGCGGTGTCGAGCACTTCGAGGCCGCGTTCGGCAGCGGAGGCGCGGCTTTTGGAGCCGGGGTAGAGGCCGACGATGACCTGGATGCCGCTTTCTTTGAGGTTGAGGGCGTGAGCGTGGCCTTGGGAGCCGAAGCCGATCACGGCGCAAATTTTACCTTCCAGCGCTGCTGTGCTGGCTTCACTATCTGTAATCACTTTGGCTGCCATGGGGATGTCTGTATTTTTGGTTAGAGGGGCGGGATCATGGCGCACCATGGGGGAGGGGTCAAACGGGTTTTTCCTGGGTTTGAGGGTCATATCCGTCTTTAGGCGGATGTGGCAAGGTTGATGCTTGCGTTTGAGGGGTCGATCCGGTTTAACTGGCGGCGACTGGAAACTGGGCAGAATCGGATCTGCTAAGGAACTAGGCATTAACCTCAAATGAACTGAAAATTATGAATGAAGATGCAATGAACACAGCAGCAGCGCAGGGCGGATCCATGATCGGTGGGCTCATTGGTTTGGCCATTTTGGTGTTTCTCATCGCGGCGATGTGGAAGGTCTTTACCAAGGCTGGGAAGGCGGGGTGGTTGGTGTTGATTCCCATTGTCAGTTTTTATCAAATGCTCAAGATCGCGGGGCGTCCGGGTTGGTGGTTGATTCTTATGATCATTCCGCTGGTGAATTTCATCATCTGGATTTTAGTGTCGATGGACATTGCCAAGTCGTTTGGCAAGGGTGCGGGATTTGGATTGGGGTTGGCGTTCTTGAGCCCCATTTTTTTCTCAATTCTGGGCTTTGGCAGTGCGACCTACAAGGGGCCTGCGGCGGCGTAAGTTCGACGGGGATTTTTTGACGGGAGGTCTGGGCGGTGTGCCTGGATCTCCCGTTTTTTATTTCTTGAGGGTGGCGATGAGGAAGTCGGCCATGGAGGGGTGGGTGACGTTGGGGGCGTTGGGGTAGACGAGTTCGCAGGAGGTGCCGAGGGCTTGGCAGTGTTCCTGGAGTTTGACGCCGTAGTTGGAGGTGTGGGTGGGGTCGCGCTGGGGTTTGCCGATGGCGGGGGTGTCGGTGTAGATGAGATAGACGGGGGGATCGTCTTTGCTGACGTGTTCGTAGGGGGAGTATTGTTTGATGAAGGGCAGGACGGAGTCGCGCTTTTCGAGGAACTCGGCGAAGCGGGTGTCGCGGGTTTTGCGGTCGTTGGGGTCCATGAAGCCGAAGGCGTGGCCGCCGTATTTGCTGTTGGGGGTCCACTCGATGAGTTGTTTGGGGTCGAGAGAGGTTTGGGCTCCACTGACGGCGGCGCAGGTGAGGCGGGTGGACTCGCGGGCGATGGGGTCGGCGGAGGCGGGGTCGGCCATGTCGTCATGGAAGGCGAGGTAGAGGCTGGAGCAGGCTCCGGCGGAACCGCCGCTGGCGGCGATGCGGTTTTTGTCGATCTTCCATTCGGCGGCTTTGCTGCGGACGAACTGGAGGGCGCGGGCGGCGTCTTCGAGGGGCCATTTGACGGGCGGGGTGATGCCTTCGAGGTGGGCCTGCCAGGAGTAGCGGTAGTTGATGGCGACGACGGAGATGCCAGCGGCGAGGCAGGGGTCGAGCAGGCCGATGCCGACTTTGTCACCAGAGACCCAGCCGCCGCCGTGGATGTAGAAGAGGACGGGGGTGGGAGTGGGGGAATCGGCGCGGTAGAAGTCGAGGACTTGGCGTTCGTGGGTGCCGTAGGGGATGTTGGCGAGGGTGGGGGGGCGCTGGGGTTTGGGCGCGGGTTTTGGGGTGGGTGTTGGCGCGGGAGCTGGGGTTTGGGCTTGGAGCGCGAGGGTGAGGAGGGGGATGAGGAGGAGGGAGCGTTTCATGGGAGGAGAGTGAGGGTGACGCGGCGGAGGTCCATGACGGAGTGGCCGGGGATGCTGAGGGCACGGAGGGTGAGGGGGGCCTGGCCGGAGGGGAGGGTGATTTTGCCGAGGTTGAGGGAGGCGAAGTCCTTCATGGTGCTTTCGCCATCGGGACGTGGGAGGGTGTCTTGATTGGTGTAGAGGGGTGGGTCCCAGAAGGGGGTGACGAGGCCGGAGAGTTTGGCGTCTTTGAAGCTGAGTTCGATGGTGGAGCCGGCGTCGGCTTCGGGGCAGGTGTAGTCGATGGTGACTTCGTAGGTGCCGGCGGTTTTGACATCGAGGAGCCAGACGAGACTGTCGTCTTTGCTGGTCCAGTTGACGAAGTAGGAGCAGTTGGGGGCGTTGCTGCTGCGTTTGACGGTGCCGCGTGGTTCGCCGTCGCGGGCGGGGAGCATGGTGATGGGGAACTCGGGGTAGCCGGTGGGGATGGGGCGCTGGTCGACGGCATTGCCGCCGCCGGTTTTTTTGCCGGGTTTGCCTTTGGCGGTTTGGGGGGAGCTGGGGGTGCCGAGGACTTCGGTTTTCCAGTTGGCGACGGCTTGCTGGAGTTGGGCGGCGAGTTCGGGGGCTTTGTCGTTGACGGGGATGGTTTGGCCGGGGTCGTTGACCATGTCGTAGAGGTTGCCCTGGCTATCGAGGCGATGGGTTTGGGTGCGTGCGGAGACGGCGGGGCCCCAGGTGGAGAAGAGGGTGCGGTCGGGCCAGTCGGTTTGTTGGTTTTTGAGGAGAGGGGAGAGGTCGCGGCCGTCGAGGGGTTTGTCGCCGACACGGGGAACGCTGGTGAGGGCGAGCAGGGTGGGGAGGAGGTCGATGGCGCCGGCGATTTGGGTGACGGTGCGGCCTTGGGGGAGTTGGGCGGGCCAGGAGATGTAGCAGACGGAGCGGATGCCGCCTTCGTCGGTCTGGCCTTTTTTGCCTTTCATGCCACCGGTCCAGCGATTGGTGTTGGGGCCGTTGTCGGAGAAGTAAACGACGATGGTGTTTTCGGAGAGGTTGTATTGTTTGAGGCGGTCGAGGACGCGGCCGACATTGCGGTCCTGGTTTTCGAGCATGGCGTAGGCGCAGCGGGTTTGTTCGGGGACTTCCTGGGCGGGTTGGGTGGCGGGTTGGGTGATGGGTTTGTCTTTGAAGCGGGCCCAGTCGGACTCGGGGGCGGCCCAGGGGGAGTGGGGGGTGGTGAAGGGGATGTAGCAGAGGAAGGGTTTGTTTTTGCTGCGGTCGATGAACTCGAGGGCGCGGTCGGTGCAGACATCGACGATGTAGCCTTTGGTGCGGATCATTTTGCCTTTGTCTTCGAGGGGGGCGTCGAAGTATTCGCCCCAATGGCCGGAGGTGTGGCCGAAGTATTCGTCGAAGCCGCGTGCCATGGGGTGGTAGGGCCATTGGGAACCGTTGTGCCATTTGCCGAAGGCACCGGTGGCGTAACCGGCGGCTTTGAGGGCGTCGGGGAGGGTTTTTTCGTCGAGGTTGAGTCGTTCCTGGCCGGTGGAGACGCCTTTGACGCCGCCTCGGGGGTGGTAGCGGCCGGTGAGGAACTCGGCGCGGGTGGGGGAACAGACGGGGCAGACGAAGAAGCGGTCGAGGGAGACGCCGGCTTTGGCGATGGAGTCGATGTTGGGGGTGGCGAGTTGGGTGTTGCCGGAGAAGCTGTAGTCACCCCAGCCGGCGTCGTCGGCGAGGAAGATGACGAGGTTGGGGGGGGCGGCTTGGAGGGTGGTGGTGAGGAGGAAGAGGAGGAGGAAGCGCATGGGCGGGCGGAGGGTTGTGGGCGGGCGGAGGGGGATTTGACAGGATTTACAGGATTTTGGGGGATTAACGGGATTTTTTGGGGTGGGGTAAGGGAGAGGGGGATGGGAATGGGCGGGCGGGGGTTTTAATGATCGGCTAAAGCCTTGACTCCAACTTTGCGGACGGGGTGGGAGGGGTTGGGGGAGGGGCGGTTTTTGGGGACGAGGGGTTAGTTTTGGGATTGGGGGATGTTGGGGATGGGGAGGGGGAAGGTGGGGTTTGGGGCGACTTCGCGGAGGAGGATGGCTTCGGCTTGTTTGATGAGGTCGGGGTGGGTGGAGGCGAGGTCGGTGGCTTCGGAGGGGTCGGTGTCGAGGTTGTAGACTTCCCAGGGGCCGGGGGTTTTGTTTTTGGTTTTGAGGTTTTGGCGGACCAGTTTCATGGGGCCGATGCGGACGGCGAGCTGGCCGCCGTATTCGGGGAAGACCCAGAGCATGGGTTGGGAGCGGTCTTTGAGGGGAGTGCCGGTGGTGAGGGTGGGCCAGAGGCTTTCGCCATCGAGGTTTTCGGGTTTGGGGATGCCGGTGGCATCGCAGAGGGTGGGGAACCAGTCGGCGAAGTAGCCGGGGGAGTTGTTGGTGGTGTTGGCGGGGATTTTGCCGGGGAGTTTGGCGATGGTGGGGACGCGGAGGCCGCCTTCGTAGACGCTGCCTTTGTAACCTCGGAGGCCGGCGGTGCTGTTGAAGAAGGCGGGGTCGGCGCCGCCGATGTGGAAGTGGGTGGTGGCCGGGCCGGGGTGGGTGGTGCCGTTGTCGCTGGAGAAGATGATGAGGGTGCGGTCGGTGAGGCCTTGCTGCTCGAGTTTGGCGATGACGCGGCCGACGTAGCTGTCGAGGTCGCTGATCATAGCGGCGTAGCCGGCGTGGGGTCGGGGGTGAGGGATGTAACCGGACTGGCCACGGTAGGGTTCGGTGTCCCAGTCGGCGGGGAATTTGTCGACGGAGGCTTTGGGGGGATGCATGGAGACGTGGGGTTCGATGAAGGCGAGGTAGAGGAAGAAGGGGTTCGATTTTTGGGCTTCGATGAAGGACTCGGCCTCGTTGATCATGAGCGAGGGGGCGTAGGTTTGGCCGATCCAGTCTTCGAGTTTGACATCGCCGGTGACGGGTTTGGCATGGCCGGGGATGGGATTTTGGTTGAGGATGATTTTCTCGTTGTTGCGCCAGAGGTAGGGGGGGTAGTAGCTGTGGGCGACGGCTTGGCAGTTGTAGCCGAAGAAGAGGTCGAAGCCTTTGCGGTTGGGGTCGCCGGTGCTGCAAACGGGGCCGAGGCCCCACTTGCCGATGGCGGCGGTGTGGTAGCCGGCTTGTTTGAAGGCCATGGCGAGGGTGAAGGCATTTTCGGAGAGGGGGTGCTGGCCTTCGGTGTATTTGGCGGGGTCGACTTTTTCCATGGCGCGGTTGCCGCGGACTTCGGCGTGGCCGAGGTGTTTGCCGGTCATGAGGACGCAGCGGGAGGGGGCGCAGACGGGGGCGCCGGAGTAGTGTTGGGTGAAGCGGGTGCCGGAGGCGGCGAGGGCGTCGAGATTCGGGGTGGGGATCTTTTTCTGACCGAAGGCGCCGACTTCGCCCCAGCCGAGGTCGTCGGCGAGGATGAGGATGACGTTGGTTTTTTCCTCGGCGGTGACGCTCAGGGCGAGGAGGGCGGCGGAGAGGAGGAGGGGAAGGAGACGGGGCATGGTGGGGCCAAGGCGCGGGTTGGGGCAGTGGTAACAGTGTGGGAGGGGTGGACCTTTCGGGGGGAATGCGGTTTGTGACGGGAAACGGAGTGAAACAAGATGGAAAGGTGGTTGTGAAAGCGTTGAGTAGGACCATGCTGGGGGCTTCGTCCACGGCAGCTTTCAACGCGTTCCTTCCTTCATGTCGATCCCTTTTGTTCGCTACAAACACGCCCGGTTTTCGGCCCGGTTTCCGGAGCCGTTTCGCTATTCGAAATCGCACTATTGGATGGCTCCTGTTGAAGGTGAGGAGGGGGTGTGGCGGGTGGGGTTCACGAAGTTTGCGACGCGGATGCTGGGGGAGTTGGTGGACTGTGAGTGGAAGCCGGAGGTGGGAGGTCGCGTGGGGGTGGGGGATACGATTGGGTCGGTGGAGGGGTTCAAGGCGGCGTCCGATGTTTACTGTGTGATGGAGGGGGCGTTTCACGGTGGGAATCCGTATTTGCAGCAGGATGCGTGTGTGGTGCGGACGGATCCTTATGAGGTGGGTTGGTTGTATGCGGTGAAGGGGGAGCCGGAGGCGGAGAGTTTGGATGTGCATGGGTACATCGCGTACTTGGATGGGACGATTCGGCGGATGGCGGAGGAGGGGCATGGGGAGGAAGGGAGTGAGGAGGAGTAGAGAGGGGGGAGTGGGGAGGAACGTTGAACGGGGGTTGACTGGGGTGGGGGTGTGGGGCGTAGTTGGGGGATGAGACAATTTGCTTTTGTGGGGATGATTTGTTTGATGGGTGGGATGACGGCGATGGGGGCGTTGGTGGAGAAGGTGGTGGAGTATTCGGTGGGGGAGGTGGTGTGTGAGGGGTTTCATGCTTTTGATGATGCGGTGGCGGGGAAGCGGCCGGGGATTTTGATTGTGCATCAGTGGACGGGGCTGACGGATTACGAGAAGATGCGGGCGCGGATGCTGGTGGAGCTGGGTTACAATGTGTTTGCGTTGGATGTTTATGGGAAGGGTGTGAGGCCGCCGGGTCCGCCGGCTTCGGCGCAGGAGGCGGGGAAGTATAAGGGGGATCGGGCGTTGTATCGTGAGCGGTTGAATGCGGGGCTGGCGGTGTTGATGAAGGATGAGCGGACGGATGCGGGCAAGGTGATGGCGATTGGCTACTGCTTTGGGGGCACTGGGGTGTTGGAACTGGCGAGGAGTGGGGCGAAGATTGCCGGGGTGGTGAGCTTTCATGGTGGGTTGGATTCGCCTTCGCCTGCGGATGGGAAGAACATTCAGGGGGAGGTGCTGGTGCTGCACGGGGATGCGGATCCGTTTGTGCCGGCGGCGGATATTGCGGCGTTTGAGAAGGAACTGCAGGATGCGAAGGTGAACTACCATTTGGTGCGGTATCCGGGGGCGGTGCATGCTTTCACGCAGAAGATGGCGGGGAATGATCCTTCGAAGGGAGCGGCGTATGATGAGAAGGCGGACAAGGCTTCGTGGGTGGAGATGAAGAGTTTTTTTGATCGGGTGTTCGGAAAGTGAGGTGCTATATGATTCGAGTTTTGATGGCGTGTGTGGGATGGGTGGCGGTGTGCTTGGCGCTGGCGGGTGAGGTGCGGGCTGAGGAGAAGGAGGCGGCGGAGCACATGCGGTTTGTGGAGGACGATGACGGGGCGGCGCGGCTTGAGACGGTGGTGGTGAAGATGACGGGGCCGAGTGGGGTGCAGGTGGATTTGGTGGGGGCGGTGCATGTGGCGGATGCGGCGTATTTTGAGGGCTTGAATGAGCGGTTTAAGGGCTATGACGCGGTGCTTTATGAGCTGGTGGGGAGTCCGGAGAAGGGCAAGCCGCTGGGGAATCGGGCGGTGGCGAGTGATGCGCGGCTGGGGTGGATCGGGACGCTGCAGCAGAAGATGAAGGAGGCGTTGAAGCTGGAGGGGCAGTTGGAGAAGATCGATTACACGGCGGCGAATTTTGTGCATGCGGACATGGGGATGGAGGAGTTTCAAAAGACGCAGGAGACGAAGCAGGAGACGTTTTTGGGGTTGTGGTTGAAGGCGATGGCGGCGCAACAGTCGGTGGGGTCTTCGGAGGCGGCGGGGAATGATCTGGCGAGTGTGATGGTGCTGATGCAGATTTTGATGAAGAAGGATGGGTCGGATGATTTGAAGCGGTTGATCGGGCGGGAGTTTGATCAGGTGGAGTCGATCATGTCGGGTCTGGAGGCGGGCGGGGGGACGGTCATCATTGGGGAGCGGAATCGGGTGGCGCTGGAGGTGATGGCGGCGCAGATCGCGGTGGGGAAAAAGCGGTTGGCGATTTTTTATGGGGCGGGGCATTTTCCGGACATGCAGAAGCGGCTGGAGGCGATGGGTTTTAAGAAGTCGGGTGAGGAGTGGCTGGCGGCTTGGAGTGTGCCGGCGCAGGTGGTGGAGAAGAAGAAGGCGAAGAAGAAGGTGGATGGGGAGGCAGGGAAGTGATGGGTCTGGTGGATAGTCACACGCATCTGGGGAATCGGCGTTTTGCGGATGATTTGGAGGGGGTGCTCATTCGGGCGCGGGCGGCGGGGGTGGCGGCGATGGTGGCGCCGGCGGTGGATTTGGTGAATGCGCGGGAGGTGCTGGCGATTGCGGAGCGGGAGGCGGATGTGTTTGCGGCTGTGGGGATTCATCCATGTGATGTGGACACGGTGACGGGGGAGGCGTGGATGGAGGAGTTGCGCGAGCTGGCGCGGCATCCGAAGGTGGTGGCGCTGGGGGAGACGGGGTTGGACTATTTTCATGCGCCGCCGGAGGGGTTCACGGTGGAGGCGTGGCGGGCGTGGCAGAAGCGGGTGCTGCGGTTGCATTTGGAGGTGGCGGTGGAGACGGGGCTGCCGGTGGTGCTGCACAATCGGGAGAGTTGGGAGGATCTGGTGGCGGAGGTGGCGCCGTTTCATGGTCGGGTGCGAGCGCAGTTTCACTGCTTTACGGGGACGATGGAGGAGGCGCGGCCGGTGCTGGAGGCGGGGCATGTGATTTCATTCACGGGGATCGTGACGTTTAAGAATCCGGGGTCGATGGCGGAGGTGGCGGCGTCCGTGCCTGCGGGGTATTATCTGCTAGAGACGGATGCGCCGTATTTGGCGCCGATGCCGCATCGCGGGACGCGGTGTGAGCCAGGGTATGTGCGGGAGACGGCGATGAAGGTGGCGGCGTTGCGGGGGGAGACGCTGGAGCAGGTGGTGGCGGAGACGTGGGTGACGGCGCGGGGGTTTTTTGGGGGCGGCTTTGCCGCCGGAGATGGGAGATTGAAGATGGAAGATGGGTAGGGAACTTTGAATGCAGAGGAGTGAGACTGGCAGAAAGATGGGGGCAGAAAAAAGAGGTGCGATTTGGCGTAAATGAACGGGGGGAAAGATGCCTCCTTACTGGGTAGTCGGTGGATGTGTCGTGGTGGTGAATTGTCGTGCACAGGCGATGACGCGATGCACTGTGGGAGACTGTATGGAGACTCGACTCAGGTTCTTGATCGTGCTTGCGGTGGCGTTGGTGCCTTCGACGGCTTCAGCGAATGCGGGAACGCCGTTGATGTGGGCAACTATGCTTCATCTATTCCTTGGCAATGCCGTGATTGGACTGGTTGAAGGGATTCTCCTGGAACGCTTTTTCAAGTGTGGAGTGCGGAGGTCGATTCTGATTTTAATTGCCGCGAATTATGTTTCTGCGTGGGTGGGTTACGGATTGGTCTCAGGTGGTCTCGGGAAGCTTCCTGAAATCACCATCGAGACGGTGCGATTCTGGTCCTGGGTTTTCTTTGTGATCGCTTTTGTTGTGACTTTGTTGATCGAACTGCCGTTCGTCCGATGGGTGATGCCACCTCAGGGGAAAACCTTTGGGCAGGTGGTGAAGGCTGTTGTGACTGTTAATGCGATCAGCTATGCGCTTCTTTTTGGATGGTACTGGATGGCGAGTGGGACGTCGATGATGACCCAATTGCAGGTGGTTCCCGCAAGTAGCCTTGTTCAAGGAGATGAGTATGAGCTGTTCTTTATCTCGATGGATGGCGATCAGGTTTTGAAAGCAGATCTAAATGGGGGGCGTCAGTCGAAGCTGAGTGAGGTGAGGGCACTCCACCAAAATGATCGGTTGTTCGCGAGGCGAAATGCGACGGAGGGATATGATCTTTTGGTTTATCTGGATTCGGATGAGGGGGAGGGGAAAAATGAGGTTTTGATTGCGAGTGGTTTTTCGAGCTTTGCGCCTCTCAGCGATGCTCCGACAGGGGCTTGGTTTGACTTTGGGAAGGTGCCCTCACTTGCTTCGGATTCGGACTGGGAATTTCGCACTGGTTTCTGGGCGGCTGAGGGGATTCGGGGCAAGAATAAGAGGACTGGCGCTAAGGTGCACTATGCCTTGGAAACACCGTATTCTATGTGGAATGTGAGGAATGGCACCCAGATCGAGGAAGACATAGTGGTCTTTCAATTGGGCAAAAGCCAAATCTGCGCTTTGCATCCTGAGAGCAGGAGGATTGCTTTGCTGGCGCGGGGCAAGGGGCCGATCGTTGCGAAGAGGGCGGCTGCGAATTGAGGGATTGAGGAGCTAAAGTTGGAGGCGCTTTTTGAGGGGGATGAGGGCGAGGGTGAGGGCTAGGCAGGTGAGGGCGAAGGTGTCGCCGTGGCGGGCGTAGAAGGTGATTTCGCCTTTGAGAGGGACGGGGAGGTTGGCGGGGAGGCAGCCTTCGATGAAGGTGGAGGCGGTGGTGGGGTCCTGAAGTTGGGAGGTGATGCGGCCGAGGGGGTCGATGTAGCAGGTGACGCCGGTGTTGGCGGCGCGGAGCATGGGGCGGCGGAGTTCGATGGCGCGGAAGCGGGCGTTGTTGAGGTGGATTTGAGTTTCGTGACTTTGCAGGAACCAGCCGTCGTTGGTGATGTTGGCGAGGATCTGGGGGCCGGGGCGGATGAATTTGCGGGCAACGCGGCCGACGGTGTCTTCGAAGCAGATGAGGGGGATCAAGTCGATGGGTTGCTTTTCTGCGCTGTCGGGTGCGGCTTTGCCGATGGTTGCGGTGAGGGGTTCGGTGGAGGTGCCGGGGCGGAAGTCGCCGGGGAGGAGGTCCCCTAGGAGGGTTTGCATGAAGGGGAGTTGGTCGCGGAAGGGGAGGTATTCGCCGAAGGGGACGAGGTGCTGTTTGTGGGCGCGCTTTTGATTGTCGTAGCTGCCCTGGAAGAGGACGGCGCTGTTGTGGAATTGCTCGGGTTCTTTGGCGCGGGTGCCGACGCCGGTGAGGAGAGTGAAGTCGCTGGTGCCGAGGACGGCGGTGAGGAAGTCACGATGGAAGTCGATGGTTTCGGCATCCAGGTCGAGCATGATGGGGATGGCATTTTCGGGCCAGACGACGAGGTCGATGGGGGAGGGGAGGTCGTTGCGGGCTTCGGCGTAGAGGCGGGTGCGTTCGTCGAGGCGGCGGTAGAGGGCGAGGGTGTCGTTGCCGGCCCAGCGGACGGCCTGGGGGACGTTGGGTTGGACGAGGAGGGTGCGGACGGTGAGGGTGGGGGCGGTGGCGGTGTCGTGGTCGCGGATGCGGGCGATGCCGTAGAGGGCGACGCTGATGAGGAGGACCATGGCGAGAGTGAAGTCGAGCCGGGTGCGGATGGTGGAGGTGCCGCGCCAGTGGCGGGTGAGGCGGATGAGGTTGATCCAGGCGACGCAGGCGATGAAGATGGGGACGAAGGCGAGGCCGGCGACGCCGACGAGGTCGGCGATTTGAATGAGGGCGGTGTTGCGATGGAGGGCGACGCCGAGGCCGTTCCAACCGAAGCCGGTGAAGATCCAGCCGCGGAGCCACTCGGTTGCGACCCAGGCGGCGGCGGCGAGGGCGGCGCAGCGGAGGGACTCGAGGGTGCTGGCGGTGGAGGTGGATTGGCTGAGGGGGGCGGTGCGGGGGCTGGCGTGGCGGGCGACGAACCAGGTCCAGAGGCCGAAGTAAACGGAGAGGATGCCGGCGAGGCCAAGGACGGCCCCTGCGCCGAGGAGCTCGGGGCCCATGCCGGCCCATTGGTTATCGATGGCGCCGTGGATGACGCGGGAAGAGTGGCGTACCCAGGCGACGTCGGGGATGAAGAAGGCGAGGCCGGCGAGGTAGCCGGTGAGGAAGGGGCGGCGGAGGGGTGGGGTGTCTGGGTTGAGAGGCCAGAGAATGGAGAGGAGGGGGAGGAGCCAGATCCAGGCGAAGACTTCGAGGTTTGTGCCGGGGAAGGCGAGGTGCAGGAGGAAGCCGCTGACGACGGCCGGTGCCAGTTGGCGGAGGGTGGTCAGGCTGGGCAGGAGGCGCGGCATGCGGGTGGGTCAGGCGAGGAGGGGGCCGGTGGGGGGCTGGGCGAGGCGCTGGGTGAGGGTGTCGGCAAGCGAATGGGCGGGGATTTCCTCCTGGGTGCGGGCGACGAGGTCTTTCAAGGTGAGTTGGGGATACTCGGCGCCGAAGACGATGGCGTAGCGGGCTTTGCGGTCTTCGGCGGCTTGGAATTGTTTGCCGACTTTGGCGGGGGCGAAGGCGTAGTCGATGCGGAGGTCGCGGGCGCGGAGGGTCTGCAAGGCGGCGAGGGCGTGGGGGCGCTGGGCTTCGTCTGCGATGACGAGGGTGGCGTCGATGGCGAGGGCGTCCTGCACGGCGCTGGTGAGTTTGAACTGGGCGCCGGGGGTTTTGTCCAGGAGGATGCCGAGGACGACGTCGCCCATGGCGAAGCCGGCGGCTGGCATGTCGGCTTTGCCGTCGCTCATGAGGGCGCAGAGTTTGTCGTAGCGTCCGCCGCCGGCGATGGCGCGGAGGCCGTGTTTGAGGTCGAAGACTTCGAAGACGGTGCCGGTGTAGTAGGCGAGGCCGCGGACGATGGTGGCGTCGATGCGGACGTGCTGCCAGAGGCCGCGGGCGGTGAGGTTGGCGCGGAGGTCGGCGAAGGCGGGGTGGTCGGCGTTGGCGCTGTCCATGAAGGCGCGGACGGCGTCGAGGGTGAGGCCGATGGCTTCGAGTTTCTTGGCGGTTTCCTCGGGCTTGGCGCGTTCGATTTTGTCGATGATCTGGAGGAAGGGGCCGGTTTGTTCAGCGGGGATGTTGTGGTCGGTGAGGAAGGTGTTCCAGATTTCGCGATTGCTGAGGCGGATGGCGAAGTCTTCGGCGCTGACGCCGAATTCGATCATGGTGTCGATGGCGAGGGCGATGAGTTCGGCGTCGGTGCCGGGGGAGGTGTCGCCGAGGATGTCGGCGTTGAACTGGATGAACTCGCGGGTGCGGCCTTCCTGGGGTTCTTCATAGCGGAAGCAGGAGCCGATTTGGAACCACTTCAGGGGCTTTTTGTAGTCGCGCTGGCGGGCGGCGGCGAGGCGTGCGAGGGAGGGTGTGACCTCGGGGCGCATGGAGAGCTCGCGGTCGGCTTTGTCTTTGAAGCAGAAGAGCTGGCTGGTGATTTCGTCGCCGGATTTTTTGCGGAAGAGGTTGGTGGATTCGAGGACGGGGACTTCGTATTCGACGAAGCCGTAGCGGCGTGCGACGCGGCGCCAGGTGTCGAAGATGAAGTTGCGGCGGGCGCAGGCTTCGGGGTCGAAGTCGCGGAAGCCTTTGACGGTTTGGAAGGTGGCCATGGGGGTGGGAGGATGGGGGAGAAATGGGGGGGAATCAAGGGCGGGGCTTGGGGCGTTGGCCTCAGCGGAGGGGATGACCCCATAGTCTCATTTTCTGATGAGAATGATGATGAATAAAGGGAGAGCCAAAGAGGCTAGAGCGCAGAAGTGTGGTAGAGAGAAGAGGGGCCGGTGATCTCTGCGGAGGGAGATGGCGTATCCGCAGAGAAGGCAGACAAGGCCACATACGGTGATGAACATGGCGACTACAAATGGAAGGGCCACAGCGGGAACAACACCTCTTTCCAACTCTTCCGCTGACAAGTATTGGCTAATTCGACTCAGTGAATGACTACTACCAGCCATGAAGCAGAGGGGGGCTGCGGTCGCGACCGAGCCGGTCCATAGAAAAGCGATGGAATCAGGAAGTTCCAGTGAACGGTCAGACGGTTCGTAGCTCATCGCATGGTAGGGTAGTTCACTCAACTTGGTCGGGACAAGATAATTCCCGCCTGATGATTGAGCGCCAGCGGGGGCGGTGTTCGGTGCCTGGGGCTACTTGCGGAGGGTGACGGGGAGGGCTTTCTCTAATGTGGTGAGGAGGGTTTGGTGGGCGGTGTCGACTTCGGCGGTTTCGAGGGTGCGGTCGGGGGCGCGGTAGGTGAGGGTGTAGGCGAGGGACTTTCTGTCGGTGGGGAGTTTTTGGCCGGTGGGGTCGCGGAACTGGTCGAAGAGATCGATCTTCTGCAGCAGGGGTTGTTTGGCTTTTTCCAGGGCGGCGAGGACTTGGGCGTGGGTGAGGTCCTGGGGGCACTCGAGGGCGATGTCGCGCGAGATGGCGGGGAAGCGGGGGAGGTCTTCAAATTTGGCGGGGCCGGACTGCAACTGGCGTAGGGCGCTGGGGAGGAGTTCGGCGATGTAGATGGGGTGGCGGGCGTCGATGTCGCGGGCGCGGGCGGGGTGCAACTGGGCGATCCAGCCGAGGTTGCGGTTGCCGTTGCGGAGTTCGCTGGTGAGGAGGAAGCCGGGGGTGTTTTCGATGGGTTTGGGTTCGATGGTGACGGCACTGCCGACGAGGTTTTCGATGACGCCAAGGAGGTCATACAAGCTGGCGGGTTGGGGTTCGCGGGCGTGCCAGCTGGAGGGGGCGATGGGGCCGCTGAGGAGGATGGCGAGGCGTTCTTCTTCGCGGGTGTTGTTTTTCGGGAGGGCGAGGAAGACGCGGCCGGCTTCGAAGAAACGGAGCTGGGTGGCGCCCTGGCGGATGTTCAGGGCGGCGGTGGCGAGGAGGCCGGGGACGATGCTGGGGCGGAGGTGGGTGTGGTCTTCGGAGAGGGGGTTTTTCACCGGGACGGCAGCGGTGTCGAGGCCTTTGGCGGGGATGGCGCCGAGGGCGCCGCTAAGCTGGGTGGTGGAGATGAGGCGGAGGGTTTGGGCCTCGTGAAAGCCGCGATTGGCGAGGGCGCTGCGCAACGACATGAGGTGGTCGTAGGCGCGGTCGGCGGTGTCGGTGGCGGCGAAGGCGGCGCGGAAGTTTGCGGGGACGCGGTCGAGGCCGATGACGCGGGCGAGTTCCTCGATGAGGTCGACGGGGCGTTGGAGGTCGATGCGGTAGCTGGGGATCTGCCAGTGGGAGGTGTGCTCGTTTGCGGTCTGTTTGATGAGGCCGAGTTTTTCGAGGATGGCGTGGCCTTCGTCGGCGGTGAAGGAGGGGATGCCGAGGAGACGGCGGGCGCGGGTTTCGTCGAGTTCGATGTTCTGAACGAGGGTGGGTGCGGTGCCTGCGACGACAGCGAGGTCTTCGGCTTTGCCTCCGGCGATGGCGAGGATGAGGCGGGTGGCGGCGTCGGCTGCGCCAAGGGCTTGTTTGGGGTCGACACCGCGCTCGAAGCGGTAGGATGAGTCGGAGTGGATGCTGAGGCGGCGGGAGGTGCGGCGGATGCCGGAGGGCTGGAAGTAGGCGACTTCGAGGAGGATGTCGGTGGTGGTGTCGGTGACGCCGGATTCTTCGCCACCCATGACGCCGGCGATGGCGAGGGGTTTGGTTTGATCGGCGATGACGAGGTCGTCGTGGAGGAGGGCGCAGTTTTGGCCGTCGAGGGCGACGAGGGTTTCGCCTTCGATTGCGTGGCGGACGACAATGCCGCCGTCGAGCTTGGCGAGGTCGAAGGCGTGGAGGGGCTGGCCCATCTCCATGAGGATGTAGTTGGTGATGTCAACGAGGTTGTTGATGGGGCGAAGGCCGATGCTGTGAAGGCGCTTTTGGAGCCACTCGGGGCTGGGGGCGACTTTCACGCCGCGGATGGTGCGGGCGATGTAGAGGGGGCAGGCTTCGGGGGCGTCGATGCGGATTTCTGCGGGTGTGGCAGGGCGGGTTTGGAGGTCGGTCTCGACGTGATGGGCTTCGCCTTTGAGGGGGAGGCCGGTGAGGGCGGCGAGTTCGCGGGCGAGGCCGAGGTGGGAGAGGAGATCGGAGCGATTGGGGGTGATTTCGAGATCGAGGAGGACATCGGGCTCAACGAGCTCACGGAAGGGTTTGCCGATGGGGGCGGTGGTGTCGAGGATGAGGAGGCCGCTGTGGTCATCGGTGAGGCCGAGTTCACGGCCGCTGCACATCATGCCGAGGGAGGCGATGCCACGGAGTTTGCCTTCTTTGATCTGGAAACCGCCGGGGAGTTCGGCGCCAGGGAGGGCGACGGGGACTTTGTCGCCGACTTTGAAGTTCTTGGCGCCGCAGACGATTTGGCGATCAGAGCCCTGGCCGACGTCGACTTGGCAGACAGAGAGTTTTTCGGCGTCGGGGTGCTGGATGGAGTCTTTGATTTGACCGACGACGATGAGGTCGGTGTTGACGCCTTTTTGCTCGATGCCTTCGACTTCGATGCCGGCGAAGGTGAGGAGGTCGGAGAGCTGGGGGATTGTGTAGTGGCTGAGGTCGATATGCGTCTGAAGCCAGGAGAGGGAAACTTGCATTGAAGGAAAGAGATTGAGGATTGAGAGATGGTAGCGAGATGCTTAGAATTGGCGGAGGAAGCGGAGGTCGTTTTCGATGAGGTGGCGGATGTCGGTGATGCCGTGGAGGATCATGGCGAGGCGGTCGAGGCCGAGGCCGAAGGCGAAGCCGGTGATTTCGGTGGGGTCGAAGAGGGTGTCTTTGCGGCTTTGACTGACGGCTTCGAAGACGGCGGGATCGACCATGCCGCAGCCGGCGATTTCGATCCAGCGATCCTCTTTGCCTTTGGCTTCGAGTTTGACGTCGATTTCGAAACTGGGTTCGGTGAAGGGGAAGAAGTGGGGGCGGAAACGGACGGCGGTTTTGGGGCCGAAGATTTCGCGGAAGAAGTATTCGAGGGTACCCTTCAAGTCGGCGAGGGAGACGTCTTTGTCGACGTAGAGGCCTTCGAGTTGATTGAAGACGGAGAGGTGGGTGGCGTCGATTTCATCGCGCCGGTAAGCGGCTCCGGGGGCGATGATGCGGACGGGGAGTTCTTTGGCGGATTCCATGGTGCGAATCTGCACGCTTGAGGTGTGGGTGCGGAGGAGGCGACCGTCGTTGAGGTAGAAGGTGTCGCTCTCGTTGCGGGCGGGGTGATCGGCTGGGGTGTTGAGGGCGTCGAAACAGTGCCATTCGGTCTCGACTTCGGGGCCTTCGGCGAGGGCGAAGCCCATGCGGCGCAGGGTGGTGATGGCGAGGTGGCGGATCTGGGTGAGGGGGTGAAGAGAGCCGATGCCGAGGCCTGGGCGGCCGGGGAGGGTGATGTCGAGTCCGGAGACGGAAGCGGCGTCTTTGGTGGCTTGGAAAGCGAGCTGGCGGGAGGTGATGCCATCGGTGATGGCGGTGCGGACTTCATTGAGTTTGGCGCCGACGTCTTTTTTGAGGTCGGGGGGGACATCCTTCATGCCCGAGCTGAGGGCGGTGAGCTTGCCTTTTTTGCCGAGGAAGTCGATGCGGAGGGCTTCGAGGGCGGACTCGTCGGAGGCGGCCTCGAGGGCGGCGAGGGCTTCGGTGTGGAGGGAGGTGAGGTCGGAGAGCATCGGCGTTCTGTTTGGGACAGGATTGACAGGATTTGAGGATTAACGGGATTTTTGCGGTCGGGAGGACTGGCTGGGGAGTGGGTCTTGCGCTGACAAGAAAACAGCCGGGGCGTGAGGGCCCCGGCTGTGGTTTGAATTGAAGTTTCCTGGGTGGAGCCGGGGTTTAGGCGGCCTTGGCTTGGGAAGCCTTTTGGACGAGGGCTTCTTTGGCTTTGGCGATCAAGGTTTCGACGGCGGCTTCATCAGTGACGGCGAGGTCGGCGAGGACTTTGCGGTCGATTTCGATGCCGGCGGCCTTGAGGCCTTCCATAAATCGGCTGTAGGAGAGACCGTGAGCACGAGTGGCGGCGTTGATGCGCTGGATCCACAGGTTGCGGAAGGTGCGTTTCCGGACTTTACGGTCGCGGTAGTTGTAGACCATGGCTTTCCGCACGGCGTCTTTGGCGTAGCGGAAGTTGGTGGAACGGAAGCCGCGGAATCCTTTGGCTTTATCGATGGTGCGCTTGCGGCGCTTGCGACTGGCTGGTGAGTTGGTTGCTCTAGGCATTTGGTTTTGTCATTGAGGGGACTGTTTTTGTTAAGAGCGACGTTTGATCTCATCCTCTCGAAGAACCACCGGGGCGGTTCAGATCAAGACGTCGTGGTCCCGGAGGGGGACCGTGGGGCTTCATTGATCAGGCGAACGGCATGTTCGCTTTGATCGCTGGAGCGTCCACTTCGGCCACTAGGGCTACTTTGCCCAGATTGCGTTTCCGTTTGCGGTTCTTGTTTTGCAACAGGTGGCGCTTGCCTTTTTTGCGGCGGAGCACTTTGCCTGATGCAGTCAACTTGAACCGTTTGGAGACGGCTTTCCGGGTTTTGGCGATGCCTGCGTTTTTGGACATAGGGGCCGAGAGGGTAGAGGCTTTTCTCAAACCTGCAAGAGCTTTTTGGAAGGGTTTTTCGAGGTTGGGGTTGTGCGGGTGTGGGATCGGGGGTTGGATGGGGTTTGATGTTGGAGCGGTTGTCGGTTCGTGATTTTCGATGTTTTGACCGGGTGCAGGTGGAACTGGACCCGGAGATGACGGCGTTGGTGGGGCGGAACGGGCAAGGGAAGACGTCGCTTCTGGAGGCTGCGTGTGTGCTTTTGAGGCTGCAGTCGCCGAGAACGTCGAGTCGGGAGGAGTGGATTCGGTTTGGGCAGACGGCGGCGGTGGTGGAGGGGAGGTGGGGGGAGCTGGACCTGCGGGTGGCGGTGACGGAGAAGGCGAGGCGGTTGGCGGTGGATGGGGCTGTGTGCGGGCGGGCGGGCGAGTATTTGGAGAGGTCGGGGGTCGTGGTTTGGATGGATCACTCGGACATGAATCTGCTGCGGGGAGGGGGGGAGCATCGGCGGCGGTTTCTGGATTTTGCGGGGAGTCAGGCGTTTGCGGACTATTTGCCGGCGTTGCGGGCGTATGAGCGGGCTTTGCGGGGGAGGAACTATGTGTTGAAGCGGGATGCGGTGATTGCGTGGAAGGAGGCGGAGGCGTTTGGGCGGGTGATGGCGGAGCATGCGCGGGTGTTGACGGGGCGCCGGGCGGAGTTGTGTGAGGCGATGCGGCTGCCGGTGGCGGATTTTCATGCGCGGGTAAGCGGGGGGGAGGAGGTGGTGCAGCTGGGCTACACGGCGGGATCCGAGGGGGAGGATTTGGGCGAGGAGCTTTTGGGTTGGCGGGATGAGGAGGCGAGGTTGCGGGTGACGTTGAGGGGTCCGCATCGGGACGATTTGGAGATGAGGCTGAGGGGACAGGATGCGCGGGCGTTCGCGTCGGAGGGTCAGCAGCGGACTTTGGCGCTGGCGATGAAGTTGTCGCAGGCGCGGGTTTTGTTTGAGTTGCGGGGGCAGGCGCCGTTGCTGCTGGTCGACGATGTTTTTGGGGAATTGGACGTGGAGCGGCGGAGGGCGTTTTTGAATTGCCTGCCTTCGGGGACGCAGAAGATTTTGACGACGACGCGGATGGATTGGATGGGGGACGAGGTGATGGGGGGGCGGGTTTATGAGGTGGCTGGGGGAGGTGTCGGGTTGGTGGGTTGAGGTGGAGTGATTACGGAAATTATTATAGAGGCATTAACCAAACTTGCCTTGACGGCTTCTGGGGGGGGCCTAGTTTGAGAGCTCCCTCTATAATGGTGGTCGCACGGTTTCTTGTGATCCCTGGAATTTCTAGATTCGGCGCGTTCTGCGTTTGGGTCTTGGGGGTGGCTTTCGTTTTTTTAACCTTTTATTCTTATCATTTACTCATGCTTGGCAGACTTTTTGGATTTGTCGCAAAGGACATTGGAATCGACCTTGGAACCGCAAACACGCTCGTTTACGTCAAAGATCACGGTATTGTGCTGCGGGAGCCTTCGGTGGTTGCCGTTAGGACGGGCACGAACGAGGTCGTGGCGGTTGGGGATGATGCGAAGCGGATGCTGGGTCGGACGCCGGGAGGAATCACGGCGATTCGGCCGCTCAAAGATGGTGTGATTGCGGACTTCCGGGTGACAGAAGCGATGCTGCGTCATTTCATTCGCAAGGTGCACAACAATCGGCGCGCCTGGCGTGGGCCGAGAGTGGTGATTGCGGTTCCCTCAGGGATCACTGAAGTGGAGAAGCGGGCGGTGCGGGAGAGTGCGGAGCAGGCGGGGGCACGGGAAGTGCACTTGATCGAGGAGCCGATGGCGGCGGCGATCGGGGTGGGCTTGCCGGTGCAGGAGGCAGCAGGGAACATGATCGTTGATATCGGCGGTGGCACCACGGAGGTGGCGATCATTTCGCTGTCGGGAATCGTTTACAGTCGGAGTGTTCGCGTGGCGGGAGATGAGCTTGATGAGGCGATGATCAGCTACATGAAGCGGGCTTACAATTTGATGATTGGTGAGCGGACGGCTGAGGAGATCAAGCTGCGCATTGGGTCGGCATTCCCGATGGGCAAGGAGACGACGATGGAAGTGAAGGGGCGTGACATGGTGGCGGGTCTGCCGAAGACGATAGTGATCACGAGTCAGGAAGTGCGTGAGGCGATGCTAGAGCCGCTGAATGCGATCATTGATGCGGTGCGGACAACGCTGGAGCGATGCCCGCCTGAATTGTCTGCTGACTTGGTGGATCGTGGGATCATGCTGGCGGGTGGTGGTGCTTTGTTGCGAGGGCTGGACAAGCTGCTTGCAGAGGAAACCTCGTTGCCGGTGCACATTGCAGAGGATCCGCTGAGCGCTGTGGGTGAAGGGACGGGCCGTGTGCTCAACTCGTATGAATTCCTGCGCAAGGTGAGCACGCTGGAAGTCTAAGACGGTGATGCTGACGGACGCCTGAAGGTGTTGCGAGTTTAATCAAATCCGGACCTGAGCAAGGACAACTGCGATGAGGAAACTGAATGTGCTAGCTGTGGTGCTGTTTGTGGCATCTTTGGTGGCCGTTTTCATGTTGAACACGCCGACGACACGGCGCATTCAGGAGCGCGTCCTGGCGGTGTTTGCGCCGTTTGTGCATTCGAGTGCGGCAGTGGGTGATGCGGTGGAGGCGGTATCGGCGCCGGGGATGGACTCCGTGGAATTGGCTGAGCGCAACGAGCAATTGCGAATGGAGGTGCAGCGGTTGCGGATCATTGCACAGAAGTACAATCAGTTGGTGGATGAGAATGGGCAGTTGAGAAAGGTTTTGGAATTCAAGGGTGCCTCCCCATTCAAGATGACTGCGGCACGGGTGATCAAGCGTTCGTCGACGACCTGGTGGAACACGTTGTTGATTGATAAAGGATCGCTGGATGGGATCGGCACCGACAGTCCGGTGATTACGGAGCAGGGGTTGGTCGGCAAGACGGGGAAGTTGGCGCCGCACATGGCTGAGGTCATTCTTTTGACCGATGAGATGTGTCGGGTGTCGGCAAAAGTTGAAGGGACTCTTGAGCAAGGTATTCTTGCTGGAGAGCGTGCAGGTCTGGACATGGTGCCGAACCTGCATTTGCGTTTTTTGAGTCGCAATGCGCCGATCAATGCGGGTGCGAATGTTTATTCGTCAGGAGATGGAGGGGTGTTTCCGGCGAATCTTTTGTTGGGTCGAGTGATTCGTTTTCAGAACCGGGATATCTCGGGTGAAGCGCTGGTGAAACCGGCGGTGGATTTCTCGGCATTGGACCACGTGTTTGTAATCGAGATGCAGGAGATTCTGCAATGAACTCTGGAGGCGACTGACACTCATGCTGTTCAACTCGGTGGTCTTGATCTTGCTGCTGCTGTCCTTTGGGCTGCAAGAGTTCGTGCCTGCGGTGCCGATTGCGTATCACGCGAGGCTGTTTTTGCCGGCGGTGTTTTTCTTTACCTCAGCGGTGGCGACCTCGTTTCCGATGATGCTGCTGTTGGCGTTTGTAACGGGATTTTTGTGGGATGCGCGTTTTTTGCCAGCGCCGATGGCGAGTCCAGATGAGGCGTTGGCGTTGATGGAGGGAGTGGAAAGGCAGTTCACGGGGATGGGCAGCGGAGAGGTGATGTTTGGGATGTCGATCGTGTTTTTTGGATTGTTTGGCACCTTGATGCAGGGGGTGCGCCCGTTGTTTAAAAGGGGGCGGCTGGAGTTGCCTGTCGTGATGATTGGGATCGCAGTGTTTGGGTGGCTCTTGAGTCAGTATTTGATGATTACTTTCATTAGAGGAAGTTTTAGCTTTCCACCGGCGGTGTGGTCAAAGATGATCACGGATACCTTGCTGGCGATGTTAGTGGCACCGTTGTTGTTTTTGCTGCTGCATGCTTTGGCACGGTGGATGAGGTTCGAAATCCGATACGACGGGTTACGTCATTATTCTCATGGTCGTTAGATACAAATTCAGACTTTACCTGTTCAGCCTGCTCATGCTGGCGGGGTTCTTTCTGCTTGTGTATCGGCTGTGGTCTTTGCAGATCGACCGGCATGCTGAGTTTGCGAAGATGGTGCGCGTGGGAAGTGAATTGAAGGCGAGGATTCCGGGAGTTCGGGGCGAGATCAAGGATCGCAACGGGATCACTCTGGCGACGAATCGAGCGATCTTTGAAGTGCGGATCAATCTCGGGGAGATGCTGAATGAGTACAACCGGTTGGTGCGGATTGGACAAATGAAGGAAGTGCCGCCGTTCACTCACAATGTGACGGAGCGTGGGATCATGCGGGAGCGGTCGGAGCCGGATGTGGCGCAGATTTTCAAGCAGACGATCATGCGCAGGTTGGGCGAGATTGGTTTGGAGGCGAGGAGTTTTAATGCGGATGAGGACATGCGGATTCATTTCCGGACTTTTGCGAGCATTGTGCCGTGGGTTTACCGGAAGGATGTCACATTCACGGAGTTTAGCCGATTTGCGGAGCACAACTTGGGCTTGCCCGGCGTGACGGTGGCTGAGAGGGCGGTGAGAGAGTATCCTTATCAATCGCTGGCGAGTCACATTTTGGGCTACGTTCGCTTGCCGGAGGATCAGCGGGTGACCGAAGAGGAGAAAGAGGAATGGGATCGATATCTGCCCGACGACTTTGGAGGTGAAGGGGTAGAGAAGAGTTTTGACGAGTATCTGAAGGGCAAGCCAGGTGTGCGCACGATGAAGGTGAGCGAGCGTGGTCGCTTGGTGGGTGAGGTCAGCTTCAAAGAACCACGCAAGGGTAATGATGTGTATTTGACCATTGATGCGCGCATTCAATACATCGCAGAGAAGGCTTTGAGAGATGGCGGCATTGGAAGGGGAGCGGTGGTGGTGATCGAGCCAAACAGTGGAGAGGTTTTGGCGATGGCCTCCGTGCCTTCCTACAATCCAAACAAATTCATTCCGAGCATCAGCACGAAGGACTATCGCGAATATCTCGATAACCCGGTGAATCCGCTCTTCAACCGAGCGGTGCAAGCTTATGCACCGGGTTCGACGTTCAAGATCCCGATCGCATTTGCGGGGTGTTTGGCCGATATCCAGGGGCGCAGTTACAGTTGTCCGGGTGGTGTCCAGTATGGGAACAAGACCATGCATTGTTGGATCGCTCAAAAGGGTGGGTCACACGGGTCATTGGGGCTGAGTGATGCGATCATGAGGTCATGCAATTGCTTCTTCTACCGGTATGGCAATGCGGCGGGCATCAATAACATCACCAAAGCGTGTCAGATGCTTGGAGTGGGAGTGAAGACGGGGATTGAGTTGGAGGCGGATACTCCAGGGGTGTTGCCGAATCCAGAGTGGTTGCAATTGAACCTTCCAAAAGAACGGTGGAGTGACGGGTTTACCGCGAACACCTCGATTGGGCAGGGGTTTGTTTTGGCGACCCCATTGCAGATGGCGTCGGTGGTGGCGACGGTAGCCAATGGCGGGAAGTCGTATCGACCGCATCTGCTCAAGCGGGTGATGGATGGTGATACGTTGGTGAAGGAGCAGCAACCGGAGGAGTTGGCGAGCTTGGAGAAGGAAGGGATCACGCCGCAGGAGATTGAGCTCATCCGCAAGGGCATGTGGAAGGTGGTGAACGCGCCGAGTGGCACAGCGCGTGGTGCCCAGATTCCGAATGTGGAGGTCGCGGGTAAGACGGGGACGGCGCAGGCCTGGCGACCTGACAAGGGGAAGTCGATCAAGGACAACCATACGTGGTTTATCTCTTTTGCGCCGTATGTGAAGCCGAAATATGCCGTCTGCATTCTGGTGCAGGGGGGGTATTCTGGCGGGGGAACGGCGGCGCCGGTGGCGAAGCGAGTGTTGGAACAGGCGCTGGCCCTTGATCATGGGTATGAGGTGAAGATTGAGCCGATCCCGGAGGAGAAGGGTAACTTCAATCAGGTGTTGGCGGTCACCTATGAGGCGGGTCCAGTGCTGGTGGCAGCTGTTGAGGAGGATCAGGATTTGGGTCAAGAAAGCGAACCCGTTGCGGAGATTCCGGTGGCGAGGCCTGTGGCCCGGCCCTCGATCCGCCGGGATGCAGATGCTGCTGGCGCTGTTGAGGCGGACCAAGCGCCGAGAATTCCGAAGGCGGTGCCAGTGCGCCGAGCAGGATTGTTCAACCGTGGTGGGGAAGGTGAAAAGCCTTCTCCCAAACCGGCAACAGAAGAAGACAAAACTCAAGGCAAAAGGGGTCTCTTGGACAGACTTTTCCGATAAAGGATCCCTATGCCAAGACACATTAACCATCAACTATCTAGGAGGGCTTCATGCCACTAACAATGTTCAAAAAGATCAAGGAATTCATCACCGGGAAAAAAGACCTCAAGTCTGGGACTCGGATCGTCATCAACTGTGAGCGCCTGGAGAACCGGGTGGCGGTCATGGAGAACGGTGTGTTGGAGGAGTATAACATTCAACGAGTCGGCACCAACAGCATCGTGGGGAGTTTGTACAAGGGGCGGGTGCGAAACATCGAGCAAGGATTGAAGGCGATGTTTGTCGATATCGGCATGGACAAGAATGCGTTTCTGCATTTTTGGGATGCGATTCCAGCGGCGTTGGATTCTGGTTTGGAGGAGATCAATCGAACCAAGGGACGGCAGAAGGGAAAGAAGATTCAGTCTCAGGATATTCCGTCTCTCTATCCCGTGGGATCCGAGATCATGGTGCAGGTGACCAAGGGGCCTATTGGCAACAAAGGACCCCGGGTGACCACAAACATTTCATTGGCGGGACGCTTGCTGGTGTTGATGCCATTGAATGAACAGTTTGGGATTTCGAGGAAAGTGGAGGATCCGAAGGAGCGCGCGCGCTTGAGGAAGATCATTGAGAATCTTGACCTGCCAGAAGGCATGGGGTTGATCATGAGGACTGAAGCGTCGGGCAAACGTGCGAGACACATTGTTCGGGATTTGAGTATTCTGGTGGAGCAGTGGAAGGACATCGTGGAGAAGCGAGACGGACAAGCAGCGCCGGTTTGTTGCTTTCAGGAGCCTGATTTGCTGGAGCGCACGGTTCGTGATTTCCTCACGGAAGAGGTCGATGAAGTGGTGTGCGATGATTTGGCGATGGTTGAGAACATGCAGGCGATGGCGGCTGAGATTTCTCGCCGTGCGCGCCGCCGTATTTCCCATTTCACGGGGACGACAGCGATCTTTGATCACTATGGCATTCAGAAGCAGATCGACAATGCGTTCTTCAGGCAGGTGTGGCTGCCATGCGGAGGTTACATTGTGATCGATCAGACGGAGGCTTTGGTGGCGATCGACGTGAACACGGGCCGCAACAAGGGTTCGAAGGATGTGGATAAGATCATCCTGGAGACGAACCTGGAGGCGGCCGAAGAGGTGGCACGTCAATTGCGACTGCGGAACATGGGTGGGTTGGTGGTGGTTGACTTTATTGACATGAAGGGACGCCGCGAACAGCAGGCGGTGTTTCGTGCGATGATGGATCGGGTCAAGCGAGACAAGGCGAAGATTCAAGTGCTGCCGATTTCCCAGTTTGGCCTGATGGAGATGACTCGGCAGCGGCTCACTGAGAGTCTTGATACCACGATGCTTGAACCTTGCCCGCATTGCAAAGGGCACGGCAACGTGAAGACGGCGCTGACGATGAGTGTGGAGTTGCAAAGGCGTCTTAGCACGGTGTTGAGCCGGATGCGCGACACGGAGCGGAATGTGATCGTGGTGGTGCATCCTGATGTGATGAATCGACTGCGCAGTGAGGACGGAGAGTTGCTGGTGGATCTGGAGCGGAAGTTTGGAGCGCGACTGACCTTCCGAAGCGATCCGACGTTCCATCGTGAGCAAGTGGCGCTCTTGAATTCGGCTACGAACGAAGAGATTCGAGTGTAAAGCCGCTCTTGAGGGGTTTTGAGAGGAGATTCTTTGTCACATGAATGCGTAAAACATGGACTGGGAATCTCCTCTTTGGCTTGTGCTGGCCGCACCGGCGCTGTTTTTTCTATTGTGGGTGGAGCGAGGCAGTGTGCACCCGATGGACGTGGGGAGGCGGCGTTTGCTGCTGGTGTTTCGAGGATTGATGGTGCTGTTAACGCTGGTGGCGCTGGCGGGGCCGGCACGGTTGGAGCGGGGGGAGGGGAAGTCGATTGGTTATGTGGTTGATGTGAGTCAAAGTTTGGGTCGCGAGGGTTTGGAGCGGGTGGTGAATGAAGTGCGACGAATGAGCGAGTCGTTTGGAACTGAGGTGGAGCAGTTTGCGGTGCTGGCGGGCCGAGTGCCGGAGGTGATCGGGATGGAGGTCTTTCGAAGTGATGGATTGGAAGGGCTTTTGAAGAGGCAATCTGACAACGGAGGTCAGACGGACTATGCGGCAGCGATGGAAATCGCGGCGGGACGTTTCTCGTCAGGGGTTGGGAAAGAATTGGTGGTGGTGGGTGATGGGTTTGAGACACACGGGTTGGCGGTTGCTCAGGCCAGGCGATTGAGGGCGAGGGGCATTGAGATTCATTGTGTGGGTGTTGCTGGTCCTCGAGTCAATGATGCAAGGGTGGTGTCTTTTGTGCCAAGCCGAAATCGAGTGCAGGAAGGGGCTACGGTAGAGCTTAAGGCGTTGGTGGAGGCGACGATGGATGCGACGTTGTCTGTGAAGTTGTATGAGAACGGAGTCGAAGTGGACAAAAGGGTCTTGGAGTTGAAGGCGGGGATTGCGCGCGAGGTGGTGTTTGATCGGACAGCAGGACAGCGGGACATTTTCGGGTATCGCGTGGTGATTGAGGGGATGGGTGGGTTTGAGGATCTGCTACCGGGAAATAATGAGGGGCTGGCGGTGGTCGATGTGCGTGGCAAGATGCGTCTGCTGTATCTGGAGGCGGACCAGGTCGAGGGGCAGTATCTGCCGAGGGCGATGGAGAAGGAGGGGATTGATCTGGATTGGAGTCCTGCGTCCATGGCGCCGAAGCGAGTGGACGAGTTGGCGGGGTATGACGCGGTGATTTTGAGCGAGGTGTCAGCGGATGAATTGGGAGAGGCGGCGATGTTGGCGATTCGGGAGTATGTGGATACGGTGGGAGGTGGATTGGTGATGTTGGGCGGGCCGCGGTCGTTTGGAGTGGGAGGCTATTTCAAGACGCCTCTGGAGGAGGTGCTGCCTGTGCGGTTGCGGGCACCGGATGAAGAGGAAAAGCAGAGTGCGGCGGTGGCATTGGTGTTGGATCGAAGTGGGTCCATGGCGGGTGAAAAGTTGGAGATGGCGAAAGGAGCCGCGATTGCGACGGCGGAGGTTTTGGGGCGGAATGACCAATTGGGGGTGTATGCGTTTGATTCGGAAGCCAAAGTGGTGTCCCCGATGTCGCGTTTGACTTCGACGTCAGTGGTGAGCGGGCAGATCAGTGCTTTGTCCGCGGGAGGCGGGACGAATTTGGAGCCGGCCTTTTTGGAGGCGCGGGAGGCCTTGCGGCGAGTGAAGGCGAAGGTCAAACACATGATCATCTTGACGGACGGGCAGACGTCCGGTGCGGGATACGAGGGGCTGGCTGGACAATGTCGAGCGGAAGGGATGACGGTTTCGACGGTAGCGCTTGGCGAGGGGGCGCATGCTGGTTTGCTGCAAGCGGTGGCGGTGGCTGGAGGGGGGCAGTCGTACCGGACGCTGGAGCCAGAGGGGATCACGCGTATTTTTACCCAGGACACGCTGATGCATACCGGGAGGATGATTCGCGAAGAGCCATTTGATGCCAAGGTGGCTGAGAGGCATCCGATGCTGGTGGGGTTGGAGCCCTGGGATGCGCCGCCGTTGCTGGGGTATGTGAAGACGGTGCGGAGGGCCTCGGCACAGGTGCCGCTGGTGACCGATACGGGTGATCCATTGCTGGCGCACTGGCGATTTGGGCTGGGGAAGGTGACGGCGTTCACGAGTGATGCCAAGAGCCGTTGGGCATCGCTATGGGTGAGTCGTTGGTCGAGTTATGGGGTTTTTTGGTCGCAGGTTTTGAGAGAAACAGCGCGACCTCCTCAGGGAGGGAGGATGGACTTGAAGGCAGAGATGGTTGAGGGGGAAGGGCGTATCAGTGTGGATCTGCGAGCGAATGGGGAGGGGGAATCGAATGAAGGCAGGGTGGAGGCGGAGATTTTCCGAATGAGTTCGGGGTCGGCACCTGGGGCGATGCTGCAGAAGGTCGCCGAGAGGTTGCGATTGAGTGCGACGGGGCCGGGGTTGTTTGAGGGGAAGTTTCAGCCGGATCAACCCGGGGTTTACTTGGTTCGCGCTCAAGCGGGATCCGAGACGGCTTCGGCAGGCTTGGTTTATCAAACGGCGACGGAGGCGAGTTTGGGGCGGGTCAATGAAGGGGTGTTGCGTGAACTGGCCGAGATTGGTGGCGGGACTTTGCTGGAGGCGGGAGAGACTCCTGCTTTGTCGGCGGTTTCGGACGCGCATCCGAGGGAGTGGTGGCCGATGATCGTGGGATTGCTGTTGGTCTTGGCGGCAGGGGACCTGTTGACGAGGCGCTGGGAACAGGTGGTGGGGATCGCTGAATCGTTGAAAATGAGGTCGTAAGGAGGCGAAGGTTCACCAACGGTGATTGCAGTCCGAGCTTGTGCTTTGGGGTAGGATGGGCTTTGATCACTTTCCCATTTTCAAAGAATTGGCCGACCTGACTGATGATCCATGTTCACGAGCTAACCAAGCAATACGCCGGACGCACGGCTGTGGATCGGTTGTCGTTTGATGTGGAGGCGGGAGAGATTGTGGGTTTTTTGGGTCCTAACGGGGCCGGGAAGTCGACGACCATGCGAATTCTCAGTGGTTACATGCCGCCGACGTCGGGCATGGCGATGGTGGATGGGCATGATGTGTTTCGTGAGTCGTTAGAGGTGCGGCGAAAGGTGGGATACATGCCCGAGATGGCTCCGCTTTATCATGATATGAGGGTGAAGGAGTACCTGCACTTTCGAGCGGAATTGAAAGGGTTGCGGGGGCGCGACTTGCGTCATCGGACAGGCGAGGTCATGGAGCTTTGCGCGGTGACGGATGTGCGGCGGCGGGTGATTGGGAATCTTTCGAAGGGTTTTAAGCAGCGGGTGGCGCTGGCAGATGCATTGATTCACCGGCCGAAACTTTTGATTTTGGATGAGCCGACGAATGGTCTTGATCCCACTCAGATTCGCGGAGTGCGTGAGTTGTTGAGGAGTCTGAGGGAGCAGCATACGATTTTGCTTTCGACGCATATCCTGCATGAAGTGGAGCAGACCTGTGATCGAGTGATCATGATCCATGAGGGGAAGATTCAGGCTTGTGACACGCCCCGGAATCTGACCCGCAGTTTGCGAGCGACGTCGCTGGTGCATGTGGAATTGCAATCGGCAACGGATGTGGCGAAGGAGTTGGAGGCACTGCCCGGAGTTCGCAAGGTGATGACTTCGAAAACGGACAAGGGTTGGCGGGCCTATGCGTTGCGGGTGGAATCGCAGACGGACATTCGGGAGAGCGTTCTGGATTTGGCCACGGCGAAGGGGTGGAGGATTCGGGAGTTGCATCGCCAGTTGCCGACCCTGGAAGATGTGTTTGTGGAATTGGCGGCGGCGGACTCCGGGGCAAGGCCATTTGGATAATGAGACGATGAGAGTTTTTTGGACATTGTTGAAGAAGGAGCTGCGAGCGTTTTTCGTTTCGCCGGTGGCTTATATTGTTTTGGCGCTGGTGATGGTGTTGGGCGGGGTTTCGTTTAAGGCGGCATTGTCTGTCCTGGAAAGCGCGCCGAGCGAGGGGTCGATCGTGACTTGGACGTTTCATGCGCAGTGGTTTTGGCTTTCGTATTTCTTTGTGTTTCCGTTGCTGACGATGCGGTTGTTTGCGGAGGAGAAGAAATTGGGAACGTTGGAAACTTTGTTTACGGCTCCGGTGCGGGCTTGGCAGGTGGTGGGGGCGAAGTTTACGGCCGCGATGGTGTTGTATGCGGTGATCTGGTTGCCATCACTGGGTAACTTCTGGCTCTTGGATTGGATTACAGGAGGGAAGGTGGAGATTCCTGTTGGAGCCTTGCGGGGCAGTTATCTGATTTTGTTTGCGATGGGTGTTTTCAATCTGGCGATGGGTTGTTTTGCGTCGTCGTTAACGTCCAATCAGATCGTGGCGGCCGTGATCTCATTCACCATGAGCGTGCTGCATTTTTTGCTGGGGGTGTTTGCTTTGGTGGTGGGTCGGAGGCTTCCTGAATCCATGGTTGAGGCGGTGCATTATGTGGCGTCCGTGGAGCACATTCGTTTGTTCACCCAGGGGCTGATTGATACCAGACCGCTAATTTATTATGCATCCCTCACTTTGCTTTTCCTGACGCTGACTCACCAGGTGGTGGAGTTTCGTCGGTGGAAGCTGTGAGAGAGTCTGTCTTTTTGAGTTCATGAGCCAACCATCTTCCATGTCCGACCCTTTGCCTGAGCCTGCATCCGCTGAGCGTAAGGTGAGGCCGATGCCCGGGCGATTGGGGATTGGCTTGAATGTGGCGGTTCAGGTTTTTTTAACGTTGGTGCTGTTTGGCGGGGTGAACTACCTGAGCTTTCAATACTATAAGCGCTGGGATTTGACGGAGGCCGGCAGCCACTCGTTGAGCACGGTGACGTTGAACTACCTGCGCAAGCTGAGCAAGGATGTGGAAGTGACGCTGGTGTTTCCGCGCAACTCGGAGTTGCACGAGCCGGTGCGAGCGTTGTTGGAGGAGTATCAGCGACATGGTAAGAAGCGCGTGAAGGTGGAGGAGATTGATCCGGTGCGTGATGTGGATCGTGCGGAGCAACTGAAGGTGGAGACGGGTTTGACGTTGACACAGAACGGCATTTTGGTGAGGACAAACAAGCGGCAGAGATACGTCTTGGAGGAGGAGTTGCAGGTGCGGGATCCGTCGAAGGAGGGTGCTCCGGTGGTGGGGTTTCGGGGAGAGGATGCGGTGACGTCGAGTTTGATTGGGTTGCTGGAAGGGGAGCAGAAGCGGTTGTATATGGTGGTGGGAAAGGGCTCGCGTTCTCAGGAGGCGCTTGAGGGAGCCGGGCAATCGTTTGCGGATTTGGCCAAGCAGCAGAACTTTGATTTGCAGGCGCTGAATCTGGCAGGGATTGAGCGCATTCCTGAAGATGCAGCGGCCTTGTTGTTGGTGGGGCTGCGCTATGATTTGGCGGAACGGGAGTTGGGGATTTTGCGGGATTACTGGCGGACAGAACGAGGCGGGTTGCTGGTGATGCTGGATCCCAATGCATCGACGCCTCGGTTGAATGCATTTTTGACTGAGAACGGAGTGACTCCGCGAGGGGACCGAGTGTTGGTGGCTCAGAGCACGAGTGCCGGGATGCGAAAGGAGTTTGCGGTGGAGGTGAGTTTTTCGGCGGCATCGCCCGTGACGCAACCCTTGTCAGGTGCGCTGACGATGCTGCCTGGACAGACTCAATCTTTGGCGTTGCCGCCAGAGGATGACGCGCGGCTTCGGGAGCAGGGATTGAGGGTGACGGCGTTGATTCGGGCGGCCGATCGTTTTTGGGGGGAGCGCGAGTTTTTGGATGCTCTGCCGGTTGCTGAGGTTGATGCAGGGGATGCACTGGGGCCGGTTGATGTCGCGGCATCGGTGGAGCGAGGGGCACCCTCGGATGATCGGTTGAGGGTGGTCAGCAGTCGACTGGTGGCGGTTGGAAATGCCGAGATGCTGAATCCTGAAACGATGCTGGCAGAGTGCCTGGATTTTGTGGCGCTCTCGGTGAATTGGATCATCAATCGCGAGCGATTGATGGGGATACCGTGGAAGCCGAAGCACGCCTATCGAATTCAACTGAACGAACAGCAGAATCGGACCCTTTTTGCGTTGACGACCTTTTTGATGCCGGCTTTGGCGCTGATGATAGGATGGCTGGTCTGGTTAACGAGGAGGTCGGCCTGAATGGGCTTGGGTGTTGGTGAACGACGTTTCGAATTTGCCTGCGCATGAATTTTAAAACGACATTGGTTCTTTTGCTTTTGGTGGTGGCGGTGATCGCCGGGATTTTTGGTTTGGAGGGCTGGATGCCGACTTCGAGGGAACGGCTGGAAGCGGATGCGAGTGTGCTGGCCTTTGATGAGGCGAAGTTGGATCACATTGAGATGGGGCTGGCGGATGGGAAGAGTTTTGTGCTGGCGAAGCAAGGATCGGTGTGGCGGGTGACGGAGCCGTATGACGATGTTGCGGATCCTGAGCGTGTCGCCCGATTGTTAAAGGAGTTGCGAGAGATGCGGTTGGTTGAGCGGATGAAGCGGGCGGAGTTTGATGATAAGGCGTGGCATTCAACGGGTTTGGAAGCCCCTGTGGCGAAGGTCAGGTTGATGGCGGGAAGGGAGCGGTTGGCATCGTTTTGGGTTGGCAATCCGGGTGTGCTGGAAGGGACGAGTTATGCGACGATGGAAGGTGCGGCAGAGGGGGCGGAGCGGCAGGCCTTTGTTTTGCGAACGGGTTTGCATGTGCTCCTCAAGGAGGCACCTTTGTTATGGAGGGATTTGAAGCTTTTGAGGCTGCCTGCCGAGAAAGTGACCCGCGTGCGTTTCATCAGTGGTGATGGGCAAATTGAAGTGGCGAGAGAGGAGGGTGAGCGAGCGGATTGGCGGTTGGTGAAGCCGTTGCAGACACGAGGAAGCAAGGAGCGAATTGAGGAGCGCTTGGCGGCGATTTTGAATCTCGATGTTTTAGGGGCAGAACTGGCCGCGCTGGCGGCGAGCCCGGGAGAGGCGGCTGTTGGGGGGGGGGCGCAGGCGGACACTCTCAAAGTGAATGTGGAAGCGGGTGGTACCAGCTATGAATTGACGGTGACGAAACCTGCGGAGGGGGCGCCTGAGACGACAGCGCTGGCATCGCATCGGCGACCGCAGTTCACGATTTCAGCCAAGCAAGCGGCCATGCTTTGGTGTGAGCCAAACGAACTGCGTGATGAGCATTTTGCCAGGGTGGAGGCGGAGTCTGTTAGTGAACTGCAGATTCGCAGTGCAGCGTTTCCTGAGGTGGATCTGAAGCAGGAGAACAATCTCTGGTTGCTTCGTCGAAATGGGAGGTGGGAGCCTGCCAACGGTGATCGGGTCGCCCGTTTCTTTGAGACGCTCAATCAAACCAAGGTGCGCGAGTTTACCTCCGACTCAGCGGCGGAATTGACGCCTTACGGGCTCGACAAACCGTTCTTGACGTTGTCATGGCTCGAGAAGGGGAGTGAGGCTAAAAGGGAGTTGTTGTTTGGACAAAGCGCGGATCAGACGGGGTTCTATTTGAAGGGAGGCAAGGAGCCGTTCATCTATCGAATCAGCGCGGATGTGCTGCCGAATTTCCCACCGGATGCGCTGAAGTGGAAGGGGCGGGGAGTGATGCGATTCAGTCAGTTTGACTTGAAGAAGATCACGTTGGCGATTGGATCGGCGCCATCCATTGAACTGGCCTATAATGCGGCTTCCGGGGAATGGGGCGGGCGCGCTGGCGATCAGGATGTCACAGCGATGATTGACCGTGTGAAAGCGGATGCGTTGGCTGGGGCGTTGGGTCGGTTGAGTGCGGATGATTGGAGTCGTTCGTTGGGAGAGGCGTTGAAGGCACTTGAGAAGCCGGCGGTTCGCATTCAAGTGGAGCTGCAATCGGCAGCCCAGGCCGGGGCACCGATGAAGCTACATGATTTGAAGTTTGCGCCGACGCAAGAGGGTCAGGATACAGCGATCTATTACGGGCGGTTGGACGAGCAACCTGACGTTTTTTACATCTCCCGTGAAGCGTTGAGGGGATTTTTGAAACCGGTCTTTAAAGACGACGCATCTCGGCGTTGAGGACTTTTAGCCGGACCAAGGTGTCCGATTCTGAGAGGAGCGTTTTGAGGGCGATTGGGTTGCGCACAAAGTGGTAGGCTAGGACATCGCAGATCCGGTCCGGGCATGTCATTTCATTCAAGGTTTCCTTGAGTTTTTGCATAGCGTCGGAGCACGATGGGGTGGGTTTGGGTAGCAGGCTGATGGATTCCTTGACCAGTGCAGCCGCGGCATCAGCGGGCGGTGTTTGGATTTGAATGGGTTCGATTTCAGCGATTCGGAAAGGGCGATCATCGGACCAGGCGTTCAGATTGATTCTTCGAATGCCGTAGAGCATGACGTGGGACGTTCCATCTGGCTGCTTGACGCAGGCGCGCACGAGTCCCGCAGTGCTCCAAGGCAAGACGGAGTCATCCGACTTGCTGATACGGGTGCCGATGCAGAACATGCGGTCACCGTCCAGGGCGTGTTTGAGCATCTCGCGATAGCGTTCTTCGAAGATAAACAGGGGGAGAAAACACCCAGGGAAGAGATAACAATCGGACAAGACCATGACCGGCATTTGAGCCGGGAGGGTGACCTGATCCTGAGGGTGAATGGAATCCATGGGAGACTTGAGAATGGACTAAAATCGGGAGTGACAGTGAAAATACGTATCGAAACCCAGTTGGGTTGAACGATCTTGATGCTACGACTAGAGAGAATGAGGCTCATTGCGATCGGAGATATACATGGTTGTTTGTCGGCGTTTGAAACGCTTTTGGGAGAGTTGCGCCCCGGGAAGGACGACGTCCTGGTCACGTTGGGGGACTATGTGGATCGCGGGCCGGATTCGAGCGGGGTGATTGACCGGCTGCTGGGTCTTCGGGACGAGACGACGTTGGTGCCGTTGCTGGGCAATCATGATGCCCTTTTTCTGGAAGTTTTGGAGGGGACGAGCGAGAATCTTCGGGGATGGCTGTCAGTTGGGGGAGTTCAGACCCTGGAAAGTTATGGAGGCAAGAGCGGAGTGCCGGATTCGCATGTGGCCTTTTTGAAGTCGGGTTGCCGATTGTGGTATGAGCCGGAGGGAGAACAGGTGTTTTTTGTGCATGGCAGTGCGTTCCCCGGGTTGCCCTTGAGTGAGCAAACCGAGGATTGGTTGCTTTGGCGGCGGATTCATGATGCCCAGTGGCCACACGAATCCGGTAAGACGATGATTTGTGGCCATACGGCACAGCGATCGGGGTTGCCGTTGGTTATGCCACATGCGGTGTGCATTGACACCTGGGCTTTTGGAGAGGGATGGCTAACAGGCTACGATGTTCATGCCGATCTTTTTGTCCAAGCCAATCAGGCTGGAGGGGTTCGACGGTTTGGTCCCGAATTTTTGGCAGAAGGGTGAATCAATACCGATTCAGGAGGCAGATTCGGTGAGCCAGAAGGCGGGGAATTGGCAGAATGGTTCGGCGTCTCTGCCTGGTTGAACGGCTCCCGCTACGGCAGTGAGGGCCCTGGTGTTGAGATGGGCGGTGGAGAGGGAGGGATAGAGGTAGGTCGACTCGCCCAACTGGAGTGTAGGCACGAGATTTGGGCCATGCTTAGCTATTCTGAAGCAGAGAAGGAGTGTTTCGTCCGCGTCGAATTGGTTTTGCCATAGGGGGCCCGTTTCGAAGGTGCCGAGGAGGCCGAAGCCGTTTTGAGCGTCCCAAATTTCTCCGCGGTTGAGGTCGAGACGGATGGCGAAGCCGGAGACGGGTTGATGAGACTCGGCAGGAAGGTTGAGCAGGCCGAACCAGAGTTCTTCAGGGCTTTCTGCGGGTTGGATGTCGATTTGGAAGGTGAGCTCAGCGCAACCCGCAGGTAGGTCGATCTGACCGAAAGTGGAGAGGTCAGAAAGACAAGATCCGAGGTTGGGGGAAAGAGCAGAAGAGAAGGGAGACATCACTTGAAATGGGCTGATGATGTCGGAAACTTAATATGGAAATTATTGCAGGCAAGTTTAATTTTTATAATACCAGTATTTTAGATGGGGTCATTTTGAAAAATGAGCCTTTTCATTTTGATTCCCACTGCGCGAGGCGCTTTTCGAGCAAAAAGGGGCCGAACGGGATGAGAGAGGCGCATCCGAGGAGAAAGGGGCGAATGAAAGGCCACCGATGGCGCTGCCAAGCGGCGAGGACGAAGGCGACATAGACCACGAAGAGGATGCCGTGGAACCAGCCAGTCCATTTGACGAACTCGGGTCGGCCAGCCACGTACTTGAGGGGCATAGCGATCCCAACGAGGATCAAAAAGGATAGGGCTTCCAGGCGACCAACGAGTCGAAGAAGGGATGTTTTCTTTGGCATAAGTCAGCGGCGTTGTTTGAATTGAGAGGCGAACGAGGGGGAGGTAGAAGCAAAAAAGGTGTGCTTTTGATGAAATCAAGACGGGACAAAACTAAATGTTCATGTAATGTCTCGGCTTGATCGGTCGACGCGTATCCGATAGCCCTATTTCCTGACCAATGACCAGTACACTCTCCGCCTTGGCTCCAGAACTCCCCGAAGTCTGCACAAAAGACATCGTTCAAAATCAGGCGGAATCGCCCAAACAGGCTGCGAAAACAGCGACACCGTTGAGGGTGCCGGCGGAGGAAAAGATGTCCATCAGTGAGTGGAAAAAGATCGTGGCTCCATTCACGGTGCCGTCTTTGCCTCGGGCCTTGTGGCAGGTAGCGAACACGTTGATTCCGTATGTGGGGATGTGGTTCATCATGAATTGGAGCCTTTCGGTTTCCTACTGGTTGACGCTAGCCTTGGCCATTCCAGCAGGGTTTCTCGTGGTTCGTTCGTTCATTATTTTTCATGACTGTGGTCACGGTTCCTTTTTCAAATCGAAAAAGGCGAATGACTTTCTTGGCTTCATTACGGGCATGCTGACCTTCACGCCATACGGTCATTGGACCTGGCAGCATGCGGTGCACCATCAGACGTCCGGCGATTTGGACCGGCGGGGTGAAGGGGACATTTGGACTTTGACGGTGAATGAGTATTTGCAATCCTCGCCGATGCGCCGATTTCTTTATCGCGTCCTGCGGAACCCCATCATCCTGTTTGTGGTGGCGCCTTTGATCATGTTTTTCGGCTATCAGCGCCTGTGCTCGCCTCATGCGAAAGGGAAAGACCGCAAGTCAGTTTATTTGATGAATTTTGCGCTGGCGTGCATGGTGGGCGGGATGATGTGGTTGCTGGGGTGGAAGCAGTATTTGATGATTCAAGTGCCCATCACGATGGTGGCGGGGATGGCAGGGATCTGGATGTTCTATGTTCAGCATCAGTTTGAAGATGTTTATTGGGAGCACCGGGACGAGTGGGATTACACCACGGCTGCGATTGAGGGGAGTTCGTTCTACAAGCTTCCCAAGATTCTACAATGGTGCACTGGCAACATTGGGTTTCATCATGTGCACCATCTGAGTTCGCGGATTCCGAACTATTACCTGGAAGCGTGCCACAATTCGCACCCTATGTTTTACAGCGTGAAGCCGATCACGTTCCTGTCGAGTTTGAAGTGCATGCACCTGCGCTTGTTTGATGAAGAAACCAAGCAACTGATTGGCTATCGGCGGTTGAGAGAGATTCGGAAGGACCGCGAAGCGAAGCTTTCTCTGGCGGCGTAGCGGTTTTGGTCTCGGTCAATCCGAGACGTGACGATGACAGGTGTTTTTAGACCGTGAAACCTAAAAACGGAAATGGCTGAGGGCGAATCTGCCGCCGTCATTGGCCCCACAAGGCTCCCCGCTTCTCGGGTGGCATCGTCTTATCGATGCAACCTCTGCGAACCGGGAAGCCTTGTGGAACCAAGCACGACGCCATCTTCATCCCTTTCCATTCCCGTTTCTAGGTTAAAAAGTGGTGTAAGATGTATTGCGCATACGCATGGCGTGTCTTTAGTTTGATCGACTTCCGACCATGATCCCTGACTCCAATCTACCACCTATGCGCAGTCCAATGGACCTTGAACGGGTCCTGGAGTTTGAGTTTGTTCGGGCGACCGAAAATGCGGCCATCGAAGCGATCCACTGGTTGGGGCGAGGCCAGAAGGAGCGTGCGGATGCGGCGGCGTGCCGTGCGATTTACGGTGTTTTCGACATTCTGGATATTTGCGGGAAGGTTGTCATCGGAGAGGGGATCAAGGACAAGGCGCCGGGCATATTTGTTGGAGAGAAACTGGGGACATGGAAAGAGGGATCGCCCCGGTTTGAGATTGCTTTGGACCCGATCGATGGGACATCGAACTTAGCCAAGGGGCTGCCAAACAGCATCGCGGTCATTGCGGCAGCCCAAGTGCCGGAAGGAGTGGTGAGTGTGATGAAGGAGATTCCGAGCTTCTACAGTCACAAACTGTGCTTTGGGCCTGCGGTTTTGGCGGCGCTAGAGAAGGCGGGGCATCCGTGCATGTTGGATTGGCCGATTGCAAGGGTGGTGGATTTTGTCGGTGCGGCGCTTGGGAAGCGTCGCGAGGATGTGGTGGTTTGCACGATGGATCGTCCGAGGCATGGGGAGATCATTCAGGCGGTGCGAGATATTGGAGCGGCGCTGCGGATGGTGACGGACGGTGATATTGCAGCGGCGGTGGCGCCGTGCTTGCCGGACTCGGGAGTGGACATGTATGTGGGGATGGGGGGATCACCTGAAGGCATTCTGGCGGCGGCGGCCTTGAAGTGCATGGGAGGGGACATGCAGATGCGGATGTGGTTTCACGATGAGGAGCACCGAGCCGAGGTGGCGAGTGTTGCTGATCCGGCAGACATGACGCGAGTGTTTCGAAGCAATGATTTGGTGGTCGGAGAGAGCGCGTTGTTCTGCGCCACGGGCATTAGCGATAGTCCTTTGGTACCGGGGGTGAACATCACATCCCGCTATGTGGAGACGCACTCGATTTTGATGAGGGCGCGAAGTGGAACGATCCGGAGGATCCATGCTCAGCATCATTTGGATCGCAAGGTGGTGCCTCTGCGTGACATCAGTTGGGATGGGATCTGATCAACGTTGTTATGAGTGGGGGTGTCCGCCGATTGCTGGTGTTGTGTGCGGTACTGCTGGTGGCGATAGTATTGCCTTTTGTTGTTTGGGGTGAGTCGTTTGAGGAGGCGTTGAGTCTCGAAGGCTCGCGGGCCTGGATGGACGGATTTGGAGGATGGGCGTGGGCAGCGGGGCTGGCGCTGCTGGTGTCTGACGTGGTGCTGCCGATTCCGAGCACGGTTGTGATGTCAGCGCTGGGTTGGATGTATGGCTGGTTTTGGGGTGGTGTTTTGAGTGTTGGAGGATCTGTGCTTTCGGGGTGTGTCGCGTATGGGCTCAGTCGATTTTTGGGGCGCTCCGTCGCGGTTCGAATTGCTGGAGAGGATGGATTGAGGAAGGCCGAGTCTTTGTTTGAGACGGGTGGTGGATGGCTGGTGGCAGTTTCGCGCTGGCTGCCGGTTCTGCCTGAGGCGGTGGCGTGTCTGGCGGGACTATCGAAGATGCGGTGGAGGCCGTTCTGGGTGGCGCTTGTTTGCGGTTCCTTGCCGCTTGGTTTTGCGTTTGCGGCGATTGGGCATTTGGGACATCAAAGTCCTGGGCTTGCGTTGGCTCTGAGCGGGGTTTTGCCAGTGGTGATTTGGTGGCTGGCGCAGAAGTGGCGGGCGGTTCAGGCTCAATCTTCCAAGTAGGCTGAGAGGCTTTTCCGCAGTTCGTTGCGCGCGCGGAAGAGGAGGCTTTTTACTGCGGGAAGGGACATTTTGAGGATGTCGCAGAGTTGCTCATACGGGAGTTCCTGGTGCCGACGGAGGACGACAGCGAGGCGTTGTTTTTCGGGGAGCGCGGCGATGGCCTGTTCAAGCGCCTTTTCGAGTTCCTCCTGTTGTGCTTGAACGTCAGGGCCGGGTGTCGTGTGGTTGGCGAACTGTCGGGGTTGATCATCCTCGGTTTCAGGTTCGAGGGAGACTTCTTTACGGCGACTGCGGCGACGGGTTTCGTTGAAAACGAGATTGCGGGTAATGGTGTAGAGCCAAGTCGTGAACTTGGCGGTGGGTTCGTACCGAGGCGCGCTTTTCCATACGCGGACGAAGACTTGTTGGGCGATGTCGTGAGCATCATCGACGTTACCGAGCATTCTGGTTACGGTGCCGATGATGGCGCTTTGGTGGAGTTCGACGAGTTGCTCGAAGGCCCGAATGTTGCCCTCTTTGACTTGGAGCATGAGTTGAGTGCTGACATCTTCCGTCGCCACGAGGTCCGTCTCTGCCTGAGGAGGCAGGGCGGGGTGAATGGGTTGGGGATGCCGGATCGGTTCCGTCATGAACAAACGGGGGGAGAACGCAGGAAGAGTAGCGGCACTCATTAGGGGTGTAAACCTTCCCTATCCTGGAGAGTTGCTGGAAAATTATCGAGTGGCTATTTTTGAGCCATTGAATGGGCTAAAAGGAGGACTTGAGGGGGATCCAGAAGGAGCCGGAGGGGTCTTCGATTTGGATGCGGAGGGGTTGGATGGTCAGGATTTTGAAGGCATCGGGGGCGTTGGTGAAGCGAAAGGTGTCACCTGGATGGCCTTCGTAGTACTCGTCGCTGCCAGTGATGTGGATGACGGCGCAGGGTGGGCCGAAGCGGGCTGGGGCGATGGGGATGAGGGCGAGTTGGCGTCGAGTTTGGGAATGCTGGATGAGGACGAGGCCTTCGAGCCAATCGGGGAAGGGGTAGGTGGTGCGAGTGCGGATTTCTCGGAGGGTCCAGCCGGTTTGGTCGATGGGATCGGTGGCTTCGAGGATGTGTTGCCGGGGTGGGGTGGTGAGTTCTTCGATGGTGGGGGCGATGGGGCCGAGAGCGAGGAGTTGGAAGGGAAGTTGGGAGGGGCGGACAGTGTGGAGTTCGATG
>JAIYDW010000148.1 GCA_027487315.1 Verrucomicrobiaceae bacterium
GTAAACTCCTGCCGGGTGTCGCCTACTTCATAGACCTGACCATCACAAGTCACCACGCAAATCCCAAACCAGTCAGGATTCGCTTTTCCAAGCTCGGGGATATAAGTCGCCACTTCACCATCCCTCAAAGACAGAAAGCGTGCGTGGAGTTCCTGAAGGTAAACCTGAATCGGGGATGGGAGAGACGACATGGATGGCTGCGCGTTCGGTAAAGCAAGAAGCATGCACAAATAACCCCAAAAGAAGGGAAACTCTCTGCTGCTTTCTCAACAATATTGAGATCTATGTTCGCTCATACAAGTGCCAGATTCGGGTTTACTTCCGAATCCATTGGGCTTGTGAAGCCAGCGTTGAACCGCTGCACTGCAGCAAAAGCGATCATGGCCGCGTTATCCGTACAGAGCTCGGGTTCGGCCAGCAAGAGCTCCAATCCCTCGGTCCGACACCGCTCGGCCAATGCAGCACGCAAACCACTATTGCAGCTCACCCCACCACTCACCGTCACAAGCGTCTCATGGCAAAGCCGGGCAGCACGCACCAGCTTTTCGACCAACACCTCCACAATAGCCGCCTGGGCCGAGGCACAAACATCCGCAAGAACCTGTGCCTTAGTCAAATCAAGTCGTGGCAACTCGTAAAGAACCGCTGTCTTGAGCCCACTGAAACTGAACTCCAGACTGTCCCGCACCATGAAACTTCGTGGCAGAGCCAAATAAGTCGGGTCCCCCATCCGTGCCAACCGATCCAACTCAGGCCCTCCCGGATACGGCAATCCTAACATCTTTGCTACCTTGTCAAAAGCCTCCCCTGCAGCGTCGTCACGAGTGCGCCCCAAGATTTCATATCGCCCAGGCTCATGAATGCGGACCAACAGCGTATGACCTCCACTGACAATCAGTGCCACACTCCGCCTCACGGGACCCCGTCCGTTCATAAACGGTGAAAGCAAGTGGCCCTCCATGTGATTGAGCGCCAAGTAAGGCTTACCTTCCGCCACGGCTAGTGCCTTCGCCATCGAAGTGCCGATTAAAAGTGAACTCACCAAACCCGGGCCCGCAGTCGCAGCAAAGGCCACCACATCCGAAAGGCCATGCCCAGCCTCACTCAGCACGCTCTCTACCAATGAGCGGATGTGCAACACATGGTTCCGTGAAGCGACTTCAGGCACCACCCCACCATACTGTCGATGAATCGTCGCCTGACTCGCCACTTGCGCCGCCAAGATGTGACCGTCGAGTGAACAAAGCGCCGCCGCCGTCTCGTCACACGACGATTCGAGAGCAAGTAAGACTGGGACACCTTCGGGCATTATCCCGCACACTCATCCAATCCACAGCAGGTGCAAATCCGCGATACACCCAAACGTCTATTTCTTCTTCGAATTGGAGGACTTGTTCTGGCTTGAACTAGAGCGCGAGGAGGAGGAGGAACGAGAGCGATTGTTCGATGAACTCTTCTGACTCGAACTCTTCTGCGAACTTGGCCGTTTATCAATCACTGCCCCTCGGTCGGTCTCCATCTTGACCTTTTCGAGACTGTAGCCGCGATCATGATACCAATCGAGCGAATGAAAATCGTTAGGCTTCTTCTTTCCGTCCAAATCACCCGCAATGATTCGGTACTGCCGCTCCGAAGAACTGTTTCGATTGGAGGACGATCGATGGTCACGATCGTGATCGTGGTCACGATTGCTCCAACCGCCCGAGCAACGACACGGATTGTAGCCGCAGCGTGAGCAACATCTATTGCCGCCAAAGCCCCCAAAACCGCCATTCCCGAATCCGCCGTAACCTCCGAACCCGCCGTATCCCAAGCCTGGATTTCCAAATCCTCCCACAGGCCGATAAACCGTATTGCTGTATCCATTCCCACCATAGTTGCCCCCAGCATATCCACCCGAAGGATACATGAGCCCCGCATCGTAGCAGGACGGCAAAGACAAAGCCATGGCTGAAGCCATCAGCGCGCGAATGAGTCGGTTCATAGTGTGATTGACGCTATTCCCGTCAAAAAATTCAAACTAATTCTCCATCCCCCCTGCGATACGCATCAAGATCCTGTGCTGCGAAGTCCTCGGGCCGAAAGCACATTGCGCACGAGTCGCAGCATATCGACCGGTTCATACGGCTTTGGCAAGACCGCAGTAAACCCATAGGCGGCCGGTTTCGCCATCACAGGGTCATCAGAGTAACCGCTCGATACAATCGCCACCACATCGGAATCCATGGCGCGCAGCTTCTCCATGGTGCGAACACCGCCCATCCCATTAGGAATTGACAGATCCAGAATGACCAAATCAAAGGTTCTACCTTCCCCCATCGCCTCCTGGTAAAGTTTCACCGTCTCAGTTCCCTCCGCACTCTCCACCACTTCAAAACCCTGCGTGGAAAGATTCCGGGTGATCAAACTGCGAACCAGCGGATCATCCTCCAGCACGAGAATCCGCGGAGCCGTCGATTCAACGATCTCAGGTTCTTTGGCCAGCCCAAGCGCATCGATATCCTCAGCATCAGAGTCCACCGGCAAATAAAAGCGAACAACCGTACCTTCACCCAGATTGGACCGGACGGAAATAGATCCGCTGTGCGCTTTCGCAATCGATTCACAAACCGTCAACCCTAGGCCGGTCGCATTTTCAGACTTTCTCGTGCTGTAATACGGCTCGAACACATGACTCAAATTCTCCGGAGCAATGCCCTCGCCTTGATCTCGCACCTCAATCACCACACGCGCCATTTGAGGCGGAAGATCGTCCTCAAATGTTTCATTCGGGTAAAGCTCCCGAAGATCAGGTGCATAGCAACGGATCATCACTCGACCTCCCTTGGCCTGAGACTGCTCGGCGTTGCGCACCATGTTGCTGATAACTCGACGAATCTGCGCCGGATCAATCGCCACAGGCGGCAACCCCTCTTGCACCTCCTTGTCATACTCGATGCCATTGACCCTCGGATGATGTTGGAAAAAGGCCTCCAAAAGCTCACTCAGATCAGTCGGCCGTTTGATGGGTGCCCCACCGCGAGCAAACGTCAGCAACTGCTGCACCAAGTTCTGCGCCTGAAGCGTCGCCTGCTTCGCCGTCTGCAACTCGGGAAGTGCATTGCTGCCTCGCAGCCGCATCTCCGCCAACGATAAGTTACCCAACAGAACCGTCAGCAAATTGTTAAAGTCATGCGCAAATCCTCGCGCCAAAAGACCCAGCGACTCCAGCCGATCCATGCGGCTCTTGCGCTCCTCTTCGCATCGACGCTCCGTGATGTCTTTGACCAACATCAGCAATCCCTCAGCAAACGGATAGCCCCGAAATTCCAACCACGTTTGCTTCTCCTCGTAGAACATTTCACAGTTCACCGCCTGTCGGTGGAGCATCGCATGCGCCAACTCCTCATGGTGCGCCTCGCGCGCAGCTGGCGGCAGCAAACTCCAGAAATCTGTTCCCAACAATTGAGGCGTCGACCGTTCAAAAAGCCGGGCCGCACTCGCATTCGCGAACACCATCCGCCATCTTCCATCCACTGCGATCAATGGATCCGAGATACTCTCCACCACGTCAATCAGCGGCGCTCCACTTTGCGCAGGTCCTTGTGCAACGGCCATGGACTCCTGACCTTCTTCAACAAGAGGCGTCGGCGCAGCCGCCGCCGTCCCAAGAACCGCCACACTATTGCCTTCCTGCTTCTCTGTGATCGGTTCCACTGGCGAAACCTCGCGCGGCAAAGGCATCGGCAGCTTCCGGAAAAGAATGATAAGTCCGGTCAGACTGTTCTGCTGATCACGTATCGCAGCCGTGCGATCCTGAATCGCCACGCGTTGACCCGACCGATCCGTCAACCAGACCAATCGGTCATTCGACTGCCCGCCCAGATCAGCAATCTCCACTTCTTTCGGCTCTCCATCCTGCCCGAAAATACGAAACACCTCATTCAGCGATCGACCCACCGACTCCGCCGCTTCCCATCCCGTGATGCGCTCCGCCGCCGCATTCACAAACACAATCACACCCGCCAAATCCGCCGCAATTACACCATCAGCGAGGCTTTGGAACGCCTCAAAATAACTTTGCTCCCGCCGCCGCCGCTCCATCTCCTCAAGGTACCGCGTCGCAGCCACTTCAATGCTCAATCGCAACTCATCCTGAGTGAATGGCTTCAAAAGATACCCGTGCGGCTGCGTCTCCCGCGCCCGAGCCACCGTCGTCAGATCAGCGCAGGCCGTCACATAAACAACCGCCACATGCCCAAATTGATGCAGACGATGTGCCGTATCCACGCCATCAAGTTCACCTTCCAACGGTATGTCCGTAAGCACCAGGTCAGGCCTAAGCTCCTCAAACCTTGTCAATCCCTCCTCGCCAGAGCGACAAGTCGCCACCACCTCGTAGCCCAGTTTCACCACATCTGCGGCGACACTAGACCCATCGGGGTTTTCAGTTTCAATGACGAGAATACGAATGCGTTCCAAACCACTCATAGTAATGAGTAGCTAATATAACTCTAATTATCAGCAAACGCTATAAAAAACTGCATTTCAATGCGCGTGCCCTGTCCTGGCGCTCCCGAAATCTTCAATTGCCCCTTCATTTGCTCCGCAAAAACCGACACAATCTTCAATCCCAAACCCCGCTCCGCAGCCGTCACCACCTCATCCGCCATCCCAACCCCATCATCCTCAATCACCAAACTGGCCCGCGCCCCATCCAGCTTCAGTTTCACCAGCACCCGACCTGTCCGACCATCAGGAAAACCATGCTCCAGGGCATTGGAGAGCGTTTCATTCAAGGTCAAAGCCAGTGGCATCAACCATTCCTTCGGCAGCACCGCAGCCTCCGGAATCTCCGCCACCACCTGCACTCGCGAGGAGGGAACCTCCAGGCTATCCTGCAGTCGGCTCATCAGGCCCTCAACAAATGCACCAAAACATCCCTCCGGCCTCGCCGCCATTGCCTCGAGGTGTTGATGCAGCGCTGCAACTGCCCTCAACCGATTCTGCGTCGACCGCAAAGCATCACGCGCTCCAACATCCATGACCGCGTTTGACTGCATGTTCACCAAACTCGACAAAATGTTCAAATGGTGATGCACCCGGTGATGAGTCTCCGCCATCAATGCCTGCTCGCGACTCAAATCACCCATCGCCCACTCCGGACGCGATGGCAAAGATGAGGTCGGCTGCCACTCTGCCCCACCAACTGCGGCAGTCTCTACGATCTCTTCGACTTCCTCTTCCACAGCCGCAGCCAAGTGCCAAACTTCCACCTGCGGTCCACCGGCCTCGCCCGCCCGAATCGAAAAACGCCCTTCCTGCTTGCCCCCATTGCGACTGAAGAACGTCCAATCTGCGACTCCTGTTCGAATCGCTTCGGGCAAGGTCACCCCATAAAAACCGGAAGCATTGGATGGCTGAAACAATTCATGGAGCGGACGACCCAGCGCCGCCTCACGTTCGCACTCAAACATCGCCGCCGCCGCATCGGTCCACGTCTGGATCCGACCATTCACTCCCGTTGCCAACAAAAGCACCGGAGCGATTTCCTTCAGACGCACCGCTACAGACTCAGCTTGCATCGCTGGCTCGTCCGCAACCACCGACTCGACCTCGCTCACGGCAGGAGCCGCCCCGGTCGACCATGTCACCGGTGTCTCAAAAAAGTGGAGGGTACTATGCGGTAATCCATCGGCGGCCCGAATCGCCGCCAGTGAAAGGTGCATTTTCGGCGCATCCTCACCCGCCAAAGCCACCGTCAAGCGCCGACGATTGTCTCCAGACTGCCTCATCTCACGCAGTGCATCCTTGCGAGCTGCCGCCCCTGATGGCGAAAGCAACGCATCCACCGGAAGGCGCCGCAGTTCGACCTTATGCTTTTGAAACAACTCCTCCGCTGCCCGATTCAAATCAAAGACCGTGCCAGATTTATCAGCGATCAGCACCGCAATGGGGTTCTCCTGCAGCAGCGCCCTAAACTTGGACTCTGTGGAACTCAATTGTTCCTCCAATCGGCATGAAGACGTCACATCTTGGAAGTGCACCAGCAATCCATTCTGCGCCAGGGACCCCGGCCGCATCTCAATCTCTTTGAGCAACCCATCCGCCGTCACCAACGACACCGTGCGCGTCAGTTGTCGACGCCACACATCCTCTCGCCAAATCCGACAAACCTCAGCCCGGTGCTCTTCATTCGGGCACGAGCGGCCCAGCCAAGCTTCGACCGTCTCATCAGCCTTGATTTCATGACCAAGCAAACTCTTCAATGCCTGGTTCTGTTGCGTCACCCTTCCCGCCTCGTCCAAAACGAGCACCCCTGCCGGCAACGCTTCCACCACCGACTGCTGCTGCGTCTCACGTCGAGCCAATGTGATTTCCGCATCCCTCAGTGTCCTCATTTGCGCCTGCAATTGGCGCAACGCTTCGTTCGCTTGCGAAAGCTCCATCTGCAGCTTCGACTTCTCCTGGCGCAACTGCTCCAACACCGCCTGATCCACACTCGGCGTTGCCGCCACCGCCGGTGGTACGGTCGCAAAGGGAGACGAACCCGTGGTCGTCGCAGGCAGGTGAATCCCAATCTTCGCGGTCGGTACAAACGGAGACAAACCCGCCAGCCCAAGCGCCAACCATCGCCCGCCTCCGCCCCCTTGCCTCGCCACCAACCACCGACTCGGCATCGCTCCCGCACTCCGATCCGCATACCCCGGTGTCGGCGACTTCACCGTCAAAATCTGCGGAACGCCCTCTTCAGATCCCGCCATTCTTGAGACGTATTCCTCAAACTGCAGCTTCATCGCAGGACGCCGCTCATCGTCCTCCAGAATGTCCCAGAGCGCAGTCCGCCCCTCTTCAATCCCACGCGCCAAACTCAATTCACCCGCGCGATCATTCGCCGCCACCACACGCCCCTGACCATCCAATACAAACACCGGCACCTCAGCCCCCGACACATCCAATTCCGACACCGCCTCCTCCACTCGCCCCGCCCCCGAAACCTGCACCGAAGTCTCCGCCTCAGCCTCCTGGGAAACCTCCGCACCCTCCGCAGTCGGCGCCCCCACGAACTTGTTGCAAATCACCACAATCCCCGCCACCGACGCATCTCGCTTCTGCCTCCATGGCCTCGCCTCACAGCGAAACAAAACCGGCGCCGCTCCTGTCGCCACCTGCACCGCATGATCACTCCTCATCGTGTACCCCTGAAGCGCCCGCTCATAGAGTTGCTTCCATCCCGGGTGCAACTTCGGAAAAACCTCATACTGACTCTTCCCCACCAAAGGCAACGACTGACTCAGATTAAACTCCTTCACCCACTGCCGATTCGCCAAAATGTATCGCATCTGCCGGTCGAACATCGCAATCGCCACCGGCGTGTTTTCCACCACCACCGCCAGCGTATCCAACATGTCAGACTCATCGCTAGGCAAACTCACTCGAGCATTCGCATCAGTCGGAGTCAATGATCGCGGCTGAATCAGATTTTTCAGAATAGAAGTAGGCATGTATAAAAAAACTTCGCTTAAGATACCCAAAACATAACCTCACCCTCCCAACTCAACAAGGCGAAAGCTACAAAGATTGCGACTCATTTCAGATAAATCATCCAAAGCCCTATCATCCCTCCCGATGATAAGGCTCTCCCCGCAAAATACTGCCCGCTCGATACAACTGCTCCAACACCACGATCAACGCCATCTCATGCTGCAGCGTCAGCTTCGATAGCGACCAACACACATCCGCCGACTCACGAAGCCCCGCCGTGTGCCCGTCTGCGCCTCCTATCAAGAGCGCCGCACGCTTGATCCCCTCCTGCTGCCTCTGGTCCATCCATTTCGCCAGATCAAGACTTCGCCACGACTCCCCCCTCTCGTCCAGCACCACCTTTAAGCAGCCTTCCGCAGCCGCCATCATCTTAGCCGCCACCACCTCAGGCGCCCCCTCCTTGATCACCACCCACTCGATCCGACCCGTCCGTTGCAGCCGCTTCAAGTAGTCCTCAGCCCCCTGCTTCGCCCAAGGCAATGTAGGCTTTCCAACCGTGATGACTCGCCAATGCATGCCCTCCTGTGTCCTCTTTTTCGCTCCCTGCCAAATCTTTATTTCTGGTATTTCTCACTATTTTTAAGAGATCGAGATTTTACCTCGAAACTCAACTCCAATGGTTGCCAAAGTTACAAAAATTCGCGATAACGATTCTCTCGTTTGCAACTCTAACGCCTGAACATCCTCATGCATACCCAGCGCTCCTCCTACACCAGCTTACTCGTCGTCGGTCTGCTCACCGCCGTATCCCTTTCCTCCTGCAGTCTCCCCCCAGGCTACGCTTGGCGCCAAATCCAGCGCGATGGCTTGATCCCCTTCATGCAGAACGGCATGTCCGCCCCCAAGGCTCAATCAGACGCCATGCTGGCCTCCAACAGCAATTCCTACCGGGTCCAGACCCCAGCTCAACCCAATCTCTCCGGCACCACCGCCGCTCCGGTTCAGAAAACCTCCGCGCCACCCGCTTACGCCGTGACCGGCCTCAAAGGCTACGTTCGCACCCCCTTCACCAACCCCCCACGCCTCGTTGACGTTCGCGGCATGGCCCCCGGTGCCAAAGTCGTCTGCCCCTACACCCAACGCCAGTTCACCGTGCCCACCCCGGCGATCCAAGCGCCCATCCTGACCAGCCCTCAGATGATGGCCCAAACTCAGCCCAAGCTGCAGCCAAAAGAAAAAGCCGCTCCGATCGTCCAGCCCAAACCCGCTCCAGCGCCCTCCTACGCCCGCTTCGAGCCCATGCCGGTCGCTCCAAAAGTGGTCCCCACTCCTGCTCCCACTGCCGCACCAGCTCCCGCTCCCGCACCGACCGCTCCCAAGGTCGCCGCCGCCCCCAAACCCGAACCAAAGGTCGCTCCGACTCCCGCCCCGGTAACCAAGCCAAAACCCGTTGAAACCCCAAAGATCGCCGCCACCACGCCTCCCCCCTCCAAGCCAGAGCCAAAAACCAATCCAGCTCCTGCACCCGTCAAAACCCAAACCACTCCCCCACCCGTCGCCGCAGCAGCCCCCGCCAAACTCCCCTTCGGAGCCCCAATCGCAGGTCGCCCAGGCTTCGTCAACAGCCCCTACGCTGAGAAGCATCAACTCGTCGACGTCACCGGCCTCTCCGTCGGAACCGAAGTGAAGTGCCCCTACACCGGCAAACTCTTCCGCGTCCCACCGCAACAGCAGGCCAAAAAATAAGCCTCACACAGCCATTTTGATGAGCCCGTCTCCCTCCCAGGAGACGGGCTTTTTCGTTTCTCCCCCGCGCACTCCTGTGCGTTTGCCCTTGAACCTCTCCCCACCACGCACCACCTATCCGCTTGCTCGAATCCGCCCCAGACTCCGCCACCCCTTCCAGCGATCTCGCTTGGTACGTGGTGCATACCCGCACCAAGGCCGAGCACATCGCCGCTGCCATGCTCGAAAGCATGTTCAACATCCCCTCCTACTGCCCGCGCATCAAATTCCAGCGCGCCACCACCCGAGGCAAAGTCTGGTTCATCGAAGCCCTGTTCCCCAGCTACTTCTTCGCTCGCTTCGACCCCGCCATCTCCCTGCGCGCTGTTCGCCACGCCCAAAACGTCCTCAACGTCATCGAATTCGGCGGTAACCTCTGCCAAGTCCCCGATGAAGTCATTGAAGCCATCCGCACCGAAATGGATGGCCAGATCATCAAAGAAATCGCCTCCCCCCTGCAACCCGGTGACGCCGTCGAAATCACCGATGGCCCCATGCGCGGCCTCGCCGGCATCGTCCA
>JAIYDW010000253.1 GCA_027487315.1 Verrucomicrobiaceae bacterium
CAACTCGGCAACGAACAGCGCCCCCACATCATGGCCAAATGCGGTGGCATCTACTCCTCCGAATGGTTCTGGTCCAAAATCCTCCGCCTCCGCCGGATCGATCCTACTGTCTTCGCTGCCGCCTTCTCCTTCGTCGAACATTGCGACTGGCTCACCGCCGAACTCTCCGGCAACACCGATCCCCTCACCCTCAAGCGCAGCGTCTGCGCCGCCGGCCACAAAGCCCTCTTCAGCACTGAATGGGGCGGCCTCCCCGACAAAGAATTCCTCGCCCAACTCCACCCCGACCTCGCCGATCTCCGCGATCGCCTCTTCTCCGAAGCCCACACCTCCGACACCAAAGCCGGCGACCTCTGCCTCGCCTGGGCCGAAAAGCTTGGCCTCAAACCCGGCATTGCCATCGCCGTCGGCGCCTTCGATGCCCACATGGGCGCGGTCGGAGCTGGAATTAAAGCCGGCACTCTCGTCAAGATCCTCGGCACCAGCACCTGCGATCTCATGATCGCCCCCACTGACAAACCCCTCGCCGATATCCCTGGCGTCTGCGGCATCGTTAACGGCTCCGTCCTCCCCGGCTTTTACGGCATCGAAGCCGGTCAAAGCGCTGTCGGCGATCTCTTCCTCTGGCTCGTCAACCACATCGTCCCCGACAGCTACGGCACCACCATCGGCGAAAAATTCACCGCCATGGAAAAAGCCATGTCCAAACAAGAACCCGGCGCATCTGGACTCCTCGCTCTCGACTGGAATAACGGCAACCGCACCATCCTCGTCGACGTCCAACTCACCGGCCTCCTTCTCGGCCAAACCCTCCACACCGACGCCCACGAAATCTACCGCGCCTACATCGAAGCCACCGCCTTCGGTGCCCTCACCATCATCAAACGCGTCGAAGAATACGGCGTCACCATCGACGAAGTCATCAACACCGGCGGTCTCTCCATCAAAAATCACACCCTCATGCAAATCTACGCCGACGTCATCGGCAAGCCCATGAAGGTCAGTCAATCCGAGCAAACCTGCGCCCTCGGTGCCGCCATCTTCGGAGCTGCCGCCGCCGGCATCGACACCATCGGCAACCTCCAAAAGCGCGTCACCGCCACCCGCGACCTCGTCTTCCATCCCATCCCCGAAAACCAAGCCATCTACGCAGAGTTGTACACCCTCTACCGCACCCTGCACGACGCCTTCGGCACCGCTTCATGGCAAGGCACCCTCCACCCCATCATGAAGCGCCTCCTCGAAATCCGCTCCCGCCCCTGAATCACGCCCTACCCTCCCTTCACCACACTCCGCAAAACCCCGCGCTCAAGGTGCGTCAAAATCTCATCCCCCTCTCGCACGTCCTCCACTGAGCGAATCACCTTCCCCTCCGCACTCAGCGTGTAAGAAAACCCGCGCGACAGCACCGATTGCGGCCCCAGCAATCGCAGACTCTCCTCCTTGCTCTTGATCGTCTCCGCCACCGACTCCATCCGGTGCCGCATCCCTTGCCTCAATCGCTGTGCCGCCAGCACCAACCGATGCTCCACCTCCCCCAGTTGTCTCACCGGATGCAACCGCTCCAGCCTCAACCCCCGATCCCGGCATCGCTCGTTCTCCCCCTCCAACCAAGCCCGCACTGCCTCCCGCAGTCCCGCCTCCCGATCATCCACCGCCTGCTCCGCTGCCATCAATCGCCGCTGCGGCTCATGCGCCAGCGCCCCCTTCCTCGCCATCGTCAACAACTGCGCTTGCCGATCCAGCACCGTCTCCACACGCGATCCCATCCGCCTCTTCAAAGCCTCAAAATGCCGCTTCAACTCCGCCACATCCGGCGCCAGTAACTCCGCCGCTGCACTCGGCGTCGGCGCCCTCAAATCCGCCACAAAATCCGCAATCGTGAAATCAATCTCATGTCCCACCGCCGAGATCACCGGAATGCCACTGCGATAGATCGCCCTCGCCACCACTTCCTCGTTAAAATTCCACAGATCCTCCAGACTCCCACCTCCCCGTCCCACCACAATCGTATCCGGCCTCGGAATCCCCAACCGCTCCCAGTCATTGAGCGCGTCCACCGCCTCCGCGATCTCCCGCTCCGCTCCCGCCCCCTGCACCCGCACCGGATACACCAGCACCCGCAGCCACGGCGCGCGTCGCCCAAGCACGTTGATCATGTCCCGGATCGCCGCCCCGGTCGGTGACGTCACCAAAGCGACCACCCGCGGAAACTTCGGAATCGCCTGCTTCGCCTCCGCATCAAAAAATCCCTCCGCATGCAGCCGCGCCTTCAAAGCCTCAAACCGCGCCTGCAAACTCCCCTGACCCTGCGCCTGCACCTGCCGCACAATCATCTGATAGTTCCCCCTCGCCTCATACACCGAGATCTCCCCCAACAACCGAACCGCCACACCATCCGCCAACCTCACCGCACTCCGCGCCGCATTCCCCCGAAACAACACACAGGAAAGCTGCGCCCCCTCATCCTTCAGCGTGAAATACTGATGTCCGGACGCCTGCCTCCGCAAGTTACTCACCTCCCCCTCCACCCACACACTCCCGATCTGCTCCTCCAAAAGCATCCGAATCCCCCGCGTCAGTTCCGACACGCTCATCACCGCCTGTTCACCATCACTCATCACCGCCCACCATCCACACTCCCCCCTCTCAGTCAACCCACCCTCATTTCCCAAGCCCCTCATTTTCCCTACGTCCTCCCAAACAACCCTCAAGAAGATTGCGTTTTCACGTTAAAACGACTAGAATTACTAGATGTCGTGTCGCCACGCCACTTCGAAGCCTTTCCTCGCCTGCCTCCTGCTCCTCCTAGGCGCAGCCGCTCAGGCCGTGGCCTTCGATCTCATCTGGTCCCTCGGCGCCGTCGACGATGACCCCGACGAATTCGGGGACGATATCTGGGGAACCGTCGCCACCCCCGGCAGCGCCACCGCCCGCGACGACGACTACTACTTCACCGGCACTTACCCCAGCCCCATCGGCACCGTCACCTCCGACGAACCCATCACCAACCTCGAAAAATACCTCACCACCGGCACCCCCACCTCCCGCCTCCACTTCCATCTCTCCCCCACCCAAGCCCTCCCCACCGCTCGCGTCCGCCTCGTCGCCCACATGATTGGCGGCTGGTTCTCCGGCGGCAAAGGCTTCGGCTCCCACACCCTCGGAGTCCGCCTCAACGGCACCCTCCTCGGCACCCAAACCCTCACCTACTCCGCCCCCCTCGTCATCGAAGCCCCCGCTTCCTCACTCATCTCGGGTGCAAACGTCCTTCAAATCCAGCGCACCAATGCCCCCAACCCATCCGCTGGCATCGCCTTCGACGCGCTTTCCTTCGAAGTCCACCCCACCGGCATGACCGATGCCGACACCGATGGCCTCCCCCGCTATTGGGAGGAAGACCACGGCCTCAGCGATTCCAATCCCGCCGATGCCACACTCGACCCCGACAAAGACTCCCTAACCAACTACCAGGAGTTCGTCCTCGGCGCCGAACCCCGCCTCGCCGACACCGACTCCGACGGCCGCAACGACAATCAAGAACCCACTTCCAATCCCCTCATCGCCGACACCGACAACGACGGCCTCCTCGACGGCTTCGAACTCTCGCAATCCCCAGCCCTCAACCCCATCGCCACCGACTCCGACAGCGATGGCGCCCCCGACGCATGGGAAATCGCCACCGGTTACCTCCCCACCAGCAACACCAGCACCCCGCCCACCTTCCCCCACGCCATCGGCATCAATTTCACCACCGACCTCCACCCCGCCAACACCATCCCACCCCTCGCCGTCGCTGGATTCGTCCCCCAGATGCGCTGGAACCACACGCGCCCCCTCACCTCCTGGAACGACGCCACCGGCTCCCAGGCCGATATCGTCTCCCCGAACAACGCCCAAGTCGTTAACAGCACCGGCACCGCCACCACCCTCACCTTCTCCTGGGCCTCCGAAAACGCCTGGGGAAATGGCAACCGCTCCAGCCTCGATGCCCGCCTCTTCGACGGCTTCATCCAGACCAGCACCACATCCAATCCGCTCACCCTCTCCCTGGCCAACATCCCATACCCCACCTACGACCTCATCGTCCACGTCGGCTCCTCCTACGAAGGCGCAGACGGCTTCCTTCGCCTCAATGGCAACACCGCTACCGACACCTATTTCGAATCCGCCTCCACCGCCCCCGAAACCCGCTTCCTCGAAACCCAAAAACCCACCGCCAGCCCCGCCTGGAAAACCAACACCATCCGCTTCCGCGGCCTCACCGCATCGTCCTGTTCCCTCACACTCCACAGCCTCGACAACGACCAAGTCGGCATCCACGCCATCCAAATCATCAACGCCACCGCCGACGCCGACTCCGATGGCATGCCCGACTGGTGGGAAGTCAAACACCGCCTCAGAACCAACCTCAACACCGACGCCGCCCTCGACACCGACAGCGACCAAAGCTCCAACCTCACCGAGTTCCAACGCCAAACCGATCCCCGCAAATCCGACACCGACGGCGACGGCCTCCTCGACGGTGTCGAATCCAACACCAACACCTTCGTCAGCGCCACCAACACCGGCACCAATCCCCTCCTCGCCGACTCCGATGGCGATGGCCTCTCCGACGGCGCCGAAGTCCTCAGCAAACCCTTCGCCACCAATCCCAACCTCGCCGACACCGACTCCGATGGCCGCTCCGACAGCGCCGAACTCGCCAATGGTACCAATTCCACCGCCGCTGACTCCGCCAGCGCCTACATGCCCGTCATCACCACCAGCCCTCGCACCTTCAGCTGGCAAGTCGACAACGTCCAACTCCTCTGGGACCACGAACGCGGCACTCCCTCCGACGGCTCCTGGGGCGACGCCACCTTCTTCTCCATCGACCTCCGCAACGCCGGCGCCCCCAACACCGACGCCCTCCGCCTGGCCCTCCGCGCTCGCCACCAGTCCCTCACCCATTTCTTCTACTCCAGCGTCGCTGGTGGTTTCAGTTACCCCGGTGCCCCCACCGAAGACCACTGGGAATCCGACTGGGACAGCCCCCCCGTCAATCGCCAAGCAGCCCTCGGCTTCTCCGGCTACGGCACCCACGACTTCTCCGACCGCCTCCGCTTCCAGGTCACCGCGTCCAACTCCGGCAGCAATCAAAACGCCTGGTCCGTCACCTTCACCATCCGCAATCTCGACACCAACACCAACGTCGTCACCCGCACCTTCACCAACTGCCGCGCCGCCACCAACATCCACAACGGCACCGCCACCTGGCAAAACACCGACGACCCCGCCCTCCCCAATCGCTTCTCCATCCAGCTCCATCCCGCCGTCCAGATGGCTCTCTCCGCCACCCGCCTCGAAAACACCACCACCTACGCCGCCTGGAAGGACACCGACAACGATGGCATGACCGACGCCTGGGAAGACCTCTACAGCCGCAACAAAAACAGCGCCGCCGATGCCACTCTCGACCCCGACTCCGATGGCCTCACCAACCGCAACGAGTTCCTCAACGGCACCCACCCCACTCAAGCCGACACCGACTCCGACGGCGCCTCTGACGGCATCGAAGTCGCCGAACGCAGCAATCCCACCCTCGCCTCCAGTCGCCCGCCCTTCTGGCGTGGTGCCCCCTCCAGTGTCGTCGGCAGCGACCTCAACGGCAACTCCATGCCCGACGCCTGGGAGCGCTTCTACGGTCGCTTCGATCTCAACCCCATGACCGACTCCGACCAGGACGGCCAGCGCAACTGGGAGGAATCCATCGCCGGCACCGATCCCTTCGATCCCGCCTCCCGCCTCTGGTCCCGCTTCCGCCTCGCCTCCGGCCTCTTCTCCATCGACTGGCCCCTCCTCCCCAACAAAACTTCCCAAGTCCAGCAGTCCAACTCCCTCGTCTCCACCTCCTGGACCCCCGCCCCCGGTTCCCCCATCACCTCCGGCAATGAACTCACCCAATCCCTCGGCCCACCCTCAGGCAACCGCTTCTTCCGCGTCCACGTCTCCGAACTCGACACCGACAGCGACGGCGTCTCCGACTGGGATGAGATCAACTTCCTCGGCACCAACCCAGCTCTCGCCAACTCCAGCCGCGCCTCCCAATCCGCCGACCTCACCGGCGACGGCACACCCGACACCACCCTCTCCGGCGACTACCTCAACCTCCTGCAAACCTTCCAGGGCAGCAACGCCTCCGGCGGCTTCCCCAATGAAACCCTCTCCGGCAGCACCGGCACAGGCATCTCCCCCATCCAGGCCGCCCGCTTCCTCACCCAGGCCACCTTCGGCCCCACCCTCGACTCCATCGACCGCGTCCGCCTACTCGGCTACGCCCCCTGGATCACCGAACAAATCGCCCTCCCGCCCACCCTCCACTCCACCTACGCCTGCGCCATCGCCGACGACCTCTTCACCCATCAAACCGACCTCACCTACAGCCACAGCGACCTCGATCACTTCCTCTTCGGCAACAACCTCATGACCGCCTTCGCGCGCGCCGCCATCCAGGGCGAAGACCAACTCCGCCAGCGCACCGCCTTCGCCCTCAGCCAGATCCTCGTCACCTCCCGCCGCGACGCCCAACTCGAAAATCGCGTCGTCGGCATGGCCTCCTACTACGACATCTTCGTCCGCAACGCCTTCGGCAACTACCTCGACATCCTCCGTGAAGTTACCTTCCACCCCGTCATGGGCCGTTACCTCTCCCACGTCGGCAATTCCAAAGCCCGCCCTGAAATCAACCAGTTCCCGGATGAAAACTACGCCCGCGAACTGATGCAGCTCTTCACCATCGGACTCTGGCAACTCAACCCCGACGGCACCCGCCAGCTCAACGCCGGCAACCCCATCCCCACCTACTCAAATACCGAAATCACCCAGCTCGCCCGCGTCTTCACCGGCTTCTGGTTCGGTCACCACAACTGGGGCCAAGGCGGTTACACCGAAGCCGACTACGCCGTCGATCTCTCCCTCCACGCCAACCGCCACGACTTCGGTCCCAAAACCCTCGTTAGCGGCCACACCATCCCCGCCCGCGCCCCAACCCCCGAGAACGCCCGGCGCGATGTCGAAGACGCCCTGGTCCATTTGTTGCAGCACCCCAACACCGCCCCCTTCGTCTGCCGCCAACTCATCCAGTTCCTCGTCACCGACAACCCCACCCCCGACTACGTCCAACGCATCGCCGCCCTCTTCGTCGATAATGGCAGCGGCGTCCGCGGCGACCTCGCCACCGTCATCCCCGCCCTCCTCCTCGACCCCGAAGCCCGCGCCGCCCGCCCCCACTCCATCTCCCCCGAATTCGGCCGCCTCAAAGAACCCGTCATGCGCACCATGGCCCTCGGCCGTGCCTTCGGCCTGCAAAACACCCCCAACCTCCTCTGGTGGGACTGGGGTGACTTTTATGACGCCTCGCGCCAGGAACCCACTCGCTCACCCAGCGTCTTCAACTTCTACCGCCCCGACTACCGCGCCCCCGGCCTCCTCACCCAGAACCAGCTCGCCGGCCCCGTCTTCCAAATCACCGACAGCTTCTCCGCCATCGCCTTCCCGAATCACCTCTGGCACCTCGTCAACGACGGCTTCTCCCAGTGGCAAACCTACCAGTTCCCCCTCGACATCGCCCGCGAAATCGCCCTCGCCGCCACCCCCGAAAAACTCATCGACCACCTCAACCTCCTCCTCGCCGCCGGCAACCTCCAACCCAGCAGCCGCACCCTCATCCTCAACACAATCCAACAACTCCCCCAAACCCGCCCCGCCGACCGCGCCCGCCTAGCCATCTACCTCACCCTAACCGCCCCCGAATCCGCCATCATGCGCTAAAGCCAATTCGCAAAGCGAACCTATCTCAGCTTTAGTAAAGAACGGGCCCACAATCCAATCCCCAGTTCTGTAGTCCCTTAAACCAACGTGACGGGATCACACCCCACGAAAATCAACAAGGTGTTCTTCATATGAAAAGGAGCTCAACTACCTAGGCCAGCCGAAAAAGTAATATCCAATCGCAAACGTAAGGTTCGCAGTCATTACCCACAACACAAGACCGACCAGGAAAACAACCACGCTATCGAAGCGCCTCCGTACACCATACATTTTTCCGACTGAGGCGACACACAGGATGCAACATAAGATGAGCATCAAGAGCGAGAACTCAGGCGCCGGTTGCCTTTCCGCTTTGTGCGGAAAGAAGATAAGACCCAATGCCGCAGAGGAAACCGCCGCAAGCCACAGAAGAACTGCTACCCTATTGATCGAAAGTGCGCGCATAGTCACGAAGGTCAAAGGGTGAAACCAACTATCGAATGCAACACTTTGCTAGAGGGCCAAACGTTGGACTCAAAAACTTCATTTCGATTTGGGAGGACCACTCGCTTTTTCAACACCTCCATGCTCCACACCTGTTTGTTTGGTTTCCTGTGTTTTTGGAATGATGCCAGCCATGAAATCAGCTTCGTCGTCAAAGATCTTTAACGCCTTCTCATACTCTTGGTCAGTCTCGAACTCGTTCCGAGCCACTCTTCCCGAATCCAGGCTACTAAGGATGACCGGATGAGACTGCTTCAGGTCAAAGAGGATGTGGGTTCGAAAGGATCCGGTTCCGGACCAACGCAAGGTGGCGATGTAACCAAAAGCAACATCTCTTCCCGACACGATTTGTCCACTAAACAGCTCAGGCTGAGCTCCAAAGAAAGGCGAAAACCAATCCGAAGCCCTCTCAGTCTCAATCGCGAGCAGAATCGTCCCAATGGCCTTCCCAAAGCTCCCTACATCCGAATAGACAATCTGAACAACTCTACGGCCATCCACTGTGGCGATAGTCGATATCGTCGGCTCCTTATTCCTCTCAATCCACGTGAGTGCCTTTTCGTTTGGCTCTGAATACTGATCATCGACGTAGGGCATCTTGATGTTCAAGAGCGAAAGCCGAAACTCGCTTGAGATTTTTGCGGTCCAATTGGGACCTTTACCCCAAGAATAGAGGTAACACTCTTTTGGAGCGCCTGACCGAACGTCTTCCGCACCGATCCCAACCAAGGCAAAGGCAACAAGCAAAGCAATGATTAGTGCGCGCATCATACTCTTGGTAAACCTCTCAGCAAACCAGTGCAGTGGTGAAATCTAAATACAAACAAAAATGCAACCCACAGCTGCATCGTGCCATCCATGCCTACTGCCCGCCGCATCCAAACCCAAGTCCCCCGGGCCTGCTCGATTCCCCAACTCACCCCAATCGCCTCAAAACCCGCAGCCTCTCCCGTCCCTCCCGCCCCTCAAACGCCACCTCCGGCACATAATCCGCCACCACCTCATACCCCTCCGCAAAAAGCCCCGTCAACGCCTCCACGCTGAACGGATACGGCGGCCCCTCATAACCCGGATCCAGCTCCGGATTGATGAACCACACCCCAATCAGCAAACCACCCGGCCGCAGCAGCAAATCAATGCCCCGCCGATAGTCAGCGCGCAACTCCGGCGGCAACGCGCTCATGCACGTGTGCTCCAGCACCACATCAAACACCCCGCGCATCGCCTCCGGCGGATCAAACAAATCCCCCACCATAAACCGCTCCGCCAACTCCGGATACCGCGCCTTCGCCTCCGCCACCCCAGTCGGCGCAATGTCCAGCCCAATCACATCCAAACCCAACCCCGCCGCCAACGCCACCTCATGCCCCCGCCCGCACCCAGGCACCAGCGCACGCCCGCTCACCAGATGCCGCTCCAAATACTGCTTCATCGGCAGCGACGCCTCACCCCGATCCCAAAACACTTCTCCTTTTTGATACTTCTCTTCCCAACTCATAAAAAACTGCATCGCCCCCGGCGCCGAACTCGTCAACCATTCGATTCGGCATTTCTCCCCACTTCAAATCTCTGCGCCTCATCCAATCCTCTGCGCCTCTGCGTGCCAAAGAAAAAGCCGGGAGCCCCCACTGGGAACTCCCGGCCAACAATCGCTCAATCCAAGCCTACTGCTGAGGCGGTGCCGCTGGAGCAGGTGTCACAGGTGCCACCGCTTCCTTCGCCTTGTCAATCGCCTGACCCGCCGCATCCAGCACCTTCGAAGCTGCCGCATTCGCTTTGTCAGTCGCTTCTTTCGTCGCCTCTGACGCCTTGTCCGCAGCTCCCTCAATCGCCGCCTTAGCCTTGTCCGCAGCCTCCTTGGCCTTGTCCATCGCTTCTTTGGACGCCGCTTCAGCAGCTTCCCCTGCCGCTTTCACCGCATCACCCGCCGAAGCAGCCGCTTCCTTCATTTTTTCACCCGCAACAGAGGTCTTCTCCTCCACCGCTTTCACAGCTTCAGCCGCCGTTGTCTCTTCCTTCTTACCGCAGGAAGCAACAAGCAACGACACCAAACTGATCCCAACAACTGCAAACAATTTATTCTTCATGGCCCTTCTCTTTTAGTCGGTTTGTCAATCGATAGCAAGTCAGGACTCAGGATGCTTCCTC
>JAIYDW010000209.1 GCA_027487315.1 Verrucomicrobiaceae bacterium
CATGCGCCGGCTGCCGACACACCGCCCCCTGCGCAAACCGTGACGGCATCGAAACCACCAGCGGCGACCGATACGTCGCATCCCACGGCCCCAGCTTCATCCGGAACCCATGCTCCCCCATCCCAAACCCCTGGTCCGCCGTGAACACAATCAGCGTGTTCTCCAACTGCCCCGTCTCCTTCAACACCGCCAACACCCGCCCGATCCCCTCATCCAGCGCCTCCACACAGTCATTCGACTGATGCACAAAATCCTCAAACGTCTTCCGCTTCCGCTCATTCTCCTCTTCCCCAAACGCCGCTCCGCTCTTCCCCGCATACGCCTCTCCGTTCGGCCCCTTCACCCAAGCCTGCGTCTTCTCCAAAAAACTCGGCTTCCCCGGCCGCGGCCCAAACAAATCCGCCGGCCGCTTCACCGGGTCACCGTCATGCTTCCCCTTATGCCGATCCGCCGGCGTCGTCGGCCCATGGATCGCCCCGTAGCACAACCACAAAAACCACGGCTTCTCCGCATCCCGCTTCTTCCCCTTCAAAAAATCCACCGCCCACTCCGTGTACTTGTCCGTCGAATACCCCGCCTCCACCCGCTCCACCCCGTCTTCAATCACAATCTGATCATAAAAATAGTTCCCCGCATTCTCCGGATGCTTCGGCCGATTCCAAACGATCTGATGGTCCCAGTCCCGCCCCCAGCCCGAATCCGTCCCCGTGTGCCACTTCCCGATCTGCACCGTCTGATACCCCTTCTCCCGCAACACCTTCGGCCAATACTGACACACCTTCGGATCATACGTGCTCCCCGGATACGTCCCCTCCAACCGCATCGTCTCAATCCCATGCGGATGCCTTCCCGTCAGCAGCGACGCCCTCGAAGGCATGCACCACGACCCCATGTAAGCATGCGTAAACCGCACCCCACTCTTCGCCAGCGCATCAATATTCGGCGTATTCACCCCCGGCAACGCCTCCGGATAACACGACACCGTCTTAAAAGACTGATCATCGCTGAACAAAAAAAGAATGTTCGGCCGCTTCCCCTCCTCCCCCATCACCACCGCCCCGCTCATCAGCAAAAAACATAAAATCCGATTCATCCCCCTCCAACGCTCCAACCCGGCATTCCTTCCAAACAAACCCCACATCCCACCACGATTCAAAAACCACCCTCTTTTCTCAGGAAACAATCCCACAAACCCAAATTTAGCCCTAAAACATCAATTTTTCACCCCCCAATCACCGCAATAACCCCAAAATACACCCAACCAACCCTATTTTCATCTTGCTAAAATCGCATTTGACCCGAACTTTATCCTGGAAAGCGCATTTTTACCCGCTCGAGAACCTCAATCTCCAAATCTTATGCAAACACCCCCCATGGACGGCGCCCAGGCCCTCATCAAAACCCTCGCCGACCTCGGCATCGAGTACGTCTTCGGTTACTCCGGCGGCGCTGCCCTCCCCATCTTCGACGCCCTCGAAACCGTCAAAACGAACATGAAGTTCGTCCTCGTCCGCCACGAACAAGGCGCCGTTCACATGGCCGACGGCTACGCCCGCGCCACCGGCAAACCCGCCGTCGTCCTCGTCACCTCCGGCCCCGGCGCCGGCAATACCATCACCGGCCTCATGACCGCCCAGATGGACTCCGTCCCCATGATCGTCCTCTGCGGTCAAACCGTCTCCTGGATGCTCGGCAAAGACGCCTTCCAGGAAGCCGACATCTTCAACATCACCCAGCCCGTCGTTAAACACAATTTCCTCATCAAGGAAACCAACGACCTCCCCCGCATCGCCAAGGAAGCCTACCACATCGCCACCACCGGCCGCCCCGGCCCCGTCCTCATCGACATCCCCAAAGACAAAAGCCAGGCCCCCTTCACCGGCACCTTCGACGAACCCATGGACCTCCCCGGCTACCACCCCGAGGAAGCCCTCAAAATCGACCAAGCCAGCATCAAGGAAGCCGCCAAACTCATCGCCCAGGCCAAGCGCCCCATCATCCTCGCCGGCCAGGGCGCCATGATCGCCCGCGCCGACAAAGAACTCCTCATGCTCGCCGAAACCCTCGGCTGCCCCGTCACCACCACCCTCCTCGGCAAAGGCGTCTTCCCCGAAACCCATGCCCTCTCCCTCGGCATGCTCGGCATGCACGGCACCGCCTACGCCAACAAAGCCATCTGCGAAGCCGACCTCATCTTCAACGTCGGCTCCCGCTTCGACGACCGCATCATCGGCAAACCCGCCATGTTCGGCCGCAACGCCAAACTCATCCACATCGACATCGACGCCGCCGAATTCAATAAAATGGTCCAGGTCGATGTCACCATCAAAGGTGACGCCAAAGCCGCCCTCAGCGACCTCCTGCCTCTCATCCAAAAACTCCCCACCGAGGACTGGCTCGCCCACCTCGACGGCTACAAAAAGAAATACCCTCTCGGCTACAAAAAACAGGGCGGCCTCCGCATGCAGCAGGTCATCGACGAGTTCTACCAACTCACCGAAGGCAAAGCCATCATCTCCACCGACGTCGGTCAGCACCAAATGTGGGCCGCCCAGTTCTACAAAAACGACTCCAGCTACCACTGGCTCTCCTCCGGCGGCGCCGGCACCATGGGCTTCGGCTTCCCCGCTGCCATCGGCGCCCAGTTCGCCTGCCCCGACAAAACCGTCATCTCCATCTCCGGTGACGGCGGCTTCCAAATGACTCTGTTTGAATTGGCCACCGCCGCCATCCACAAACTCCCAATCAAGATCCTCATCCTCAACAACAGCTACCTCGGCATGGTCCGCCAGTGGCAGGAACTCTTCTTCGACAATCGCGAAAGCGGCGTCGACCTCCTCGGTAACCCCGACTTCGTCAAACTCGGCGAAGCCTACGGCATCAAAGGCTGGCACATCCGCCGCCCCGCCGATGTCACCCGCATCCTCCAACAAGCCCTCGACTACAACGACGGCCCCTGCATCATCGAAGCCGAGTGCATCAAACACGAAAACGTCTTCCCCATGATCCCCGCCGGCGCCGCCCTCGAAGACATGATCACCGAGGCCCCCAAACACAAAATGGAAAAACCCACCGGTTCCACCTAACACCCCTCATTTAAGACCGGATAAACAAGATCCCATTGGATTAACAGGACAAAAAAGAAATCGCAAGTGCCCCTCCCAAATCCTGTTAATCCTTTCAAAATCCTGTCAATCCTGTCCAAAAAATGGCCCAACTGCTCCAAGGCGACGCCCTCCAGGAACTCCAAAAACTCCCCGACGCCATCGCCCAAGCCGTCATCGCCGACCCCCCCTACTTCAACGTTCTCGAAAATGAATCCTGGGACACCCAATGGCCAACTGCCGACGCCTACCTCGCCTGGTGCGCGGCCTGGGTCGCCGAAGCCATGCGCGTCCTCCGCCATGACGGCCTCGCCTTCATCTTCGGTCAATTGGGAAAGCGTGAGCACGCCTTCCTCCACCTCATGTCCAACCTCACCCGCCAGCACCAATTCCACGACCTCATCATCTGGGATCGTGCTGTCGGTTATGACGAACGCCGGGACAGCTTCACCCCGCAATACGAGATGGTCCTCGTCCTCCGCAAAAGCGACAGCGTCAAATTCAACAAAGACGCCGTCCGCATCCCCTACGACGCCAAAACCATCGAGACCTACCTCAAAGACAAACGCTACAAAGACATGGACGCCCGCCGCGCCCACCTCGACGCCGGCAAGTTCGCCACCAACATCCTCCGCGTCCCCAGCCTCAAAGGCATCTCCAAGGAAAAAGTCGGCCACCCCTCCCAAAAACCCATCGACCTCATCGAAAAACTCATCGCCTGCTCAACCGATGAAGGCGACCTCGTCCTCGACCCCTTCCTCGGCTCCGGCACCACCGCCGCCGCCGCCGAAAAACTCAACCGCCAATGGATCGGCATCGAGCGCGACCCCACCTACATCCAAATGATCCAATCCAGACTCTCCTCTCTCTAAATCCCTTCAATCCGCAATCCGCAATCCCCAATCCGAAATCCGAAATCCGCAATTCTATGAGCGACCGCATCCCCGCCACCACCGACAAAAAGCCCTCCCCCCAAGCTGACATCATCAACATCCACACCCTCAGCGTGTATGTGAACAACCAGCCCGGCGTCCTCGGCCGCATCTGCAACGTCTTCTCCCGCCGCGGATTCAACATCGAATCCCTCGTGGTCTCCCAGACCCGCAACCCCCGCTTCTCCCGCATGACCATCGGCATCAGCGGCCACCCCGAAGGCCTCCACCAAATCATCATGCAGGTCAACAAACTCATCGACGTCATCCACTGCCAGGAACACACCGACCGCGACGCCGTCTCCAAAGAAATGGTCCTCGTCAAAATCGCCGCCGGACCCGACAACCGCACCGAAATCCTCCAGATCGTCGGCCACTACGGCGGCAAAACCGTCGACCTCCAGGAAGACAGCCTCATCTGCCTGCTCTCCGGCAACACCGACAAACTCGACGCCTCCATCCGCCTCCTCAGCAAATTCGAGATCATCGAAACCATCCGCACCGGCAAAGTCGTCATGGCCCGCGGTCTCACCGACACCTGATCAGTTCCTTCCCTTCCAGGGCGCGGCCAAAAGCCGCGCCCTTTTTCGTGCCCGCACCCCATACCCCCTGATAAATCCCCCCTCCCCGCACCGTCTTCTCTCCCCATGGATTGGCACCGCGCAGCCCTCCCCCTCCTGATCCTGTCTCTCCTCGAGTCCGGCGCGCAATCATCCCCTGAACTCGACCACTTCGAACGCAAGGTCCGCCCCCTCCTCGTCGAACATTGCTACGCTTGCCACAGCGCCGAAAACAAAATCAAAGGCGGCCTCCGCCTCGACCACCGCGCCGGCTGGGAAACCGGCGGCGACTCCGGCCCCGCCCTCACCCCCGGCTCACCCGACTCCAGCCGACTCCTCCGCGCCGTCTCCTACGACGACCGCGACCTCAAAATGCCCCCAAAGCAAAAACTTGCCCCCGAGCAAATCGAAACCCTCCGCCAATGGATCGCCAACGGCGCCCCCGATCCCCGCACCGACGCCCCCCTTGCCAAATCCAAGACCCAAGCCCAAACCGCCGACACCCTCTGGTCCTTCCAACCCCTCGCCCAACCCACCCCCGAAACCCGCAGCCCCGCTGTCCAAAACACCACCTGGCCCCGCGACCCCGTCGACCACCACCTCCTCGCCGCCCTCGAAAAAAACAACCTCCACCCCGTCAACGACGCCCCCCCCGAAACCCTCCTCCGCCGCCTCCACCTCGACCTCACCGGCCTCCCTCCCACCCCACACGACCTCACCACCTCCGCAACTGACTCAATCCGCAATCCGCAATCCGCAATCCGCAATCGCATCGACAGCCTGCTGTCGTCCCCCGCCTTCGCCGAACGCTGGGCCCAACACTGGCTCGACATCACCCGCTTCGCCGAAAGCTCCGGCGGCGGCCGCACCCTCCCCTTCAAAGACGCCTGGCGCTTCCGCGACTACATCATCGAATCCCTCCACACCGACACCCCCCTCAATCAAATCATCACCGAGCACATCGCCGGCGACCTCCTCACCTCCAACGACTCCACTCAACGCCGCCGCCAACTCACCGCCACCGCCTTCCTCGCCCTCGGCCCCACCAACTACGAAGAGCAGGACAAAGGCCTCCTCCGCATGGACATCATCGACGAGCAACTCGAAACCATCGGCCGTTCCTTCATGGGCCTCACCATCGGCTGCGCCCGCTGCCACGACCACAAATTCGACCCCATCTCCACCCGCGACTACTACGCCCTCGCCGGCATCCTCCGCAGCACCCAAACCCTCCGCAACTACACCGACAACGTCGCCCACTGGGTCGACACCCCCCTCCCGCTCGACCCCGCCCTCGAGCCCGAAATGCGCGTCAAAGAAACCCAACTCGCCACCCTCAACACCCAACTCAAAACCATCACCGCCCAGGTCAAAAAACTCCAACCCAGCGCAGACACCCTCCCGCCAGACAAACCCATCGCCCCAAACAAACTCCCCGGCATCGTCCTCGACGACTCCCAAGCCAAACTCGTCGGCCCCTGGGTCCAATCCACCAGCTTCCCCAACTACGTCGGCGCCGGCTACATCCACGACGCCAAAACCTCCAAAGGCGACTGCACCGCCACCTTCACCCCCACCATCCCCAAAGCCGGCCGCTACGAAGTCCGCGTCGCCTTCACCGCCTCCCCCACCCGCGACGAAAAAGTCCCCATCCAGATCCTCCACGCCGACGGCGAAGAAGACCTCACCATCGACCAAAGCACCACCCCGCCCATCGACTCCCGCTTCGTCTCCCTCGGCACCTACCGCTTCGAAAAAGACGGCGCCGGCTTCATCCTCGTCTCCAACGCCGGCACCACCGGCTACGTCACCCTCGACGCCGTCTGGCTCCTCGATGAAGCCACCCTCGCCACCGAAGAAAAATCCCGCACCGCCCGCAGCAACCCTCAACTCGCCACCGCCCTCGCCGAACAAAAACGTCTCCAAAAAGAAATCAAAACCCTCGAAAAAACCGGCCCCAACCGCCCGGAAACCATGAGCGTCCTCGACGACGCATCACCCGCCGACTGCCCCATCCACATCCGCGGCAACATCCGCAACCTCGGCCCCACCGTCCCCCGCGGCTTCATCCAAGCCGCCAAAATCCCCAACACCCCCGCCATCCCCGCCAACCAAAGCGGCCGCCGCCAGTTCGCCGAATGGATCACCCATCCCCAAAACCCCCTCACCGCCCGTGTCCTCGTCAACCGCGTCTGGATGCACCTCTTCGGTGAAGGTCTCGTTCGCTCCGTCGACAACTTCGGCGCCACCGGTGACACCCCCACCCACCCCCTCCTCCTCGACCACCTCGCCCACGACTTCATCGCCGACGGCTGGTCCCTCAAAAAACTCGTCCGCCGCCTCGTCCTCACCCGCGCCTACCAGCTCGCCTCCCTCCCCGCCAACACCACCGACTGGCAAACCAATCAAACCACCGATCCCGACAACAAACTCCTCTGGCGCGCCCATCGCCGCCGCCTCGACGCCCACGCCCTCCGCGACTCCATCCTCACCCTCTCCGGCACCCTCGATCAAACCTTCCTCGGCCCCAACGTCCAAGCCACCTCCGTCGACCCCAACAGCGGCGCTTCCCAAAACCTCGAATACGACTACGTCTTCACCGACACCCGCCGCTCCCTCTACGCCCCCGCCTTCCGCAACAAACGCCTCGACTTCTTCGAAGCCTTCGACTTCGCCGACATCAACGGCCCCATCGGCCAGCGCACCCGCAGCACCATCGCCCCCCAAGCCCTCTACTTCCTCAACCACCCCTTCATCATCGAGCAATCCACCGCTGCCGCCCGTCGCCTCCTCGCCGACAAAACCCTCACCACCCCCGACGCCCGCATCACCCACCTCTGGCTAGCCACCCTCGGCCGCCCCCCCAATCCCACCGAACACCAAACCGCCCTCACCTTCCTCATCCCCTCCTCCTCATCTCCCACCACCCCCCAGGAACTCCACACCCACCTCATCCAAACCCTCCTAGCCACCGCCGACTTCCGCTTCCTCGATTAACCCCAAAAATCCTGTTAATCCTCCCAAAATCCCGTCAATCCTGTCCCCAAAAATCGCCGATGCAAACCCGCCGCCATCTCCTCCAAACCACCGCCTGCGGCTTCGGCTCCCTCGCCCTCAACGCCCTCGCCTCGCAGTCCTCCCCCATCTCCCATCTTCCATCTCCCATCTTCCCGCATCATCAACCGCGCGCCAAACGCGTCATCTTCCTCTTTATGGCCGGAGGCGTCTCCCACATCGACTCCTTCGACTACAAACCCAAGCTCATCCAAAACGACGGCGTCGCCTTCACCTTCGATGACGCCCGCACCGTCGCCAAAACCGGCAAACGCGCCTCCATGCGCGTCATGAAACCCCTCTGGGAATTCAAACAACGCGGCCAGTCCGGCCTCTGGGCCTCCGACCTCTTCCCCCATATGGCCGCCATGGCCGACGACCTCTGCCTCGTCAAAGGCATGCACACCGAAGGCGTCGCCCACGGCCCCGCCACCCTCTTCCTCCACACCGGCACCACCAACTTCATCCGCCCCAGCATGGGTGCCTGGATCAACTACGGCCTCGGCACCGAAAACGAAAACCTCCCCGGCTTCGTCTCCATCTCCCCCAGCCTCTCCAACGGCGGCCCTCGCAACTACGGCACCGCCTTCCTCCCCTCCCGCTACCAGGGCACCCCCCTCGGCCGCGCCGGCCAGCCCGCCAAAGAAGCCGCCATCAAAAACCTCCAAAACCCCTCCCTCAGCGCCTCCGCCAAAGCCCGCCAGTTCGACCTCCTCCGCGACCTCCACTCCGAACAACTCCAACGCGTTCAGGTCACCACTCAGCACCAGGAAGTCGAAGCCGTCATCCAGTCCTACGAACTCGCCTGGCGCCTCCAGTCCAACGCCCCCCACACCCTCGACATCGACACCGAATCCCCCGCCACCAAAAAACTCTACGGCATCGACGAACAACCCACCGACAACTTCGGCCGCCAGTGCCTCATGGCCCGCCGACTCGCCGAATCCGGCGTCCGCTTCATCCAGGTCAATTACACCGACAACTCCAACAACCCCGCTTGGGACCAGCACTCCAACATGCCCAAGCACAAAGACCACGCCCTCGCCGTCGACAAACCCATCGCCGGCCTGCTGCAAGACCTCAAACAGCGCGGCCTCCTCGAAGACACCCTCGTCTGGTGGGGCGGCGAATTCGGCCGCACCCCCTACGCCCAAGGCAACGGCACCGGCCGTGACCACAACCCCGGCGGCTTCTGCCAATGGCTCGCCGGCGCCGGCGTCAAACCCGGCTTCTCCTTCGGCGAAACCGACGACTTCGGCCACCACGCCATCGCCGACAAAGTCCACATGCACGACATGCACGCCACCATCCTCCACCTCCTCGGCCTCGATCACGAAAAACTCACCTACCCCCACGCCGGCCGCAACTTCCGCCTCACCGACGTCCACGGCCACGTCGTCAAAGACCTCCTCGCCTAGGTTCCCTCCTCCAGCCTCACCCCCAGGGCCCCGCACATCGGCCCCTACATCTCTCGCTCTTTAGCCTTGCATAGCCACGCTGTTACATCCACTGACACGCTGGCCAGTTCAGCAAAGAGCCTTTGATGACGCAATACTACCCCAGATTGATAGCCGCCATCTCCTTCTTTATCGGGCTTGTAGGAATGGGTGTATCGCTACCACTCTTAACAAGCTTGAAGACATCTCTCTTCTTCTTTCTGGGAGCAAGTGCATGGGGCTTCCTGTTATGGAGAGCATTAAGCCCAAAGTTCCGTGAATCATTCCTTGTGGGATGGATCTGGAGTTCAATCCTCCATTTGGGACTGCTGCCGATGTCTCTGTTCATCAACTTAATAACAGGCACCAAATTGCCTCTTTTTTTGCTGATCTTCAGCATGTTCATTTTGAGTGTGACAGGATTCTTTTTCGAGCTCCGCCTAAGCAGCAAGAAATGATCAAGCTCCGTTCCGGATACACCTTAAAAGGCTAACTCCTGACTAAGAATTAACAACTTTACCCCCTCACCCAAAATCATGCGACCTCACCCCCACCCGTCGCGTCTCATCATACCGGTAAGGCACCACCGTCTCCACCAGCACCGTCGCACTCCCCTCCGCATGCTGCAGCTTCCCCCGAATCTCCAAAAACGGCTCCTGCGTGATCACCAACCGCCGCTTTTCAAACAGCGTTGACGGCACAAACGCATTCGCAATCCCCGTCTCATCCTCCAGGCTGATGAAACAGTGCCCCTTCGCCGTCCCCGGTCGCTGACGGCAGATCACCATCCCCACCACCCTCACCCGCCGCCCATGCGGCAGCGCCTTCAAAGCCGACGCCGTCACCGCACTCGGCAGCAAACCCCGCACCAACCCCATCGGATGCGGCCCCACCGTCACCGTCGTCGTCGCATAGTCCGACTCCAACCGCTCCCCCGCCGTCATCATCTCCAGCGGCGACTCCCCCACCTCCGCCACTCCCGCCCAGGAAAACAGATCCTCCTCCACCGGCGCCTCCACCAGCCACAGCGCACTCCGCCGGTGATACCCCAGCGCATTGAACGCCCCCGCCTGCGCCAGCACCCGCCGCTCATCCCGCGCCAGCGCCACCCGCCGCAGCAGATCCTCCAGACTCCGCCACCCCATCTCCCCCCGCACCCGCACCAGTTCCTCCAGCACCCCGCCACTCACCCCGCGCAACTGATTCAACCCCAGCCGCAGCGTCCCATCATCCACCACCACACACTCCACCTCGGACGCCACCACACACACCGGCAAAATCCGCAACCCATGCATCTTCGCATCCCGCACCAGCGTCGCGCTCGAGTAAAAACCCATCGGCTGGCAGTTCAACAGCGCCGCATAAAACTCCGCCGCACGATGCACCTTCAACCACACACTCGCATACGCCAGCAGCGCAAAACTGATCGCGTGACTCTCCGGAAACCCATACAGCGCAAACGACCGGATGCTGCTCACAATCCGGTCCTGAATCCCCGCCTCCACCTCCTTCCGCGTCATCGCCGCCCGCAGCTTCTCCAGCGCCCGCGTCATCCGCTCCTCACTCCGGTGAAAACTCATCGCCCGCCTCAGTTCCTCCGCCTCACTCCCCGTGAAATCCGCAATGATCATCGCCATTTTGAGCACCTGCTCCTGAAACAACGGCACCCCCAGCGTCCGCCCCAGCACCGGCTCAAAACTCGGGTGAATGAAATCAATCGCCTCCTTCCCATTCCGCCGATTCAAATACGGATGCACCATCTTCCCCACGATCGGCCCCGGCCGGATGATCGCCACCTCCACCACCACATCATAAAAACACCTCGGCTTCATCCTCGGCAGCGTCGCCATCTGCGCCCGGCTCTCAATCTGAAACACCCCCACCGTATCCGCCTTCTGCATCATCTCAAACGTCGCCACATCATCCTTCGGAATCCGCGCCAAATCCACCGCCCGCCCCCGCACCGCGCACACCTCCAGCGTCTTCTCGATCGCCGCCATCATCCCCAGCCCCAGCAGATCCACCTTGATGATGCCCAGGTCCTCGCAGTCATCCTTGTCCCACTGCACCACCACCCGCCCCGGCATGCTCGCCGGCTCCAACGGCACGATCGTGTCCAACCCCGCCGAACACAATACCATCCCCCCGCTGTGCTGCCCCAAATGCCTCGGCAACCCATGCACCAACTGATACAGCTTCACCAACGCCGGTAACCGCGCATGCCCCTTTGGCAGCCCCGCCTGCCGGATCTGATCCTCCAACCCCAGCGTGTGCGGAAAATCCCCGCTCGCATACAAATCACTGAACCGCTCCATCACATCCGGCGGCAAATTCAGCACCTTCCCCATCTCACGCATCGCACTCCGCCCCCGATACGTGATCACATTCGCCGTCATTGCCGCCCCATACGGCGCAAACCGCCGATACACCTCCTGAATCACCCGCTCCCGCTGAACCCCGCTCGGCAGATCCAGATCAATGTCCGGCCACGTGTTCCGCCCCTCACTCAAAAACCGCTCAAACAACAACCGCTGCGCAATCGGATCCACATTCGTGATCCCCAAACTGTAACACACCGCACTGTTCGCCGCACTCCCCCGACCCTGCACCAAAATCCCCTGCTCCCGCGCCCACCGCACCACATCCCACACCACCAAAAAATACCCGCTGAACCCCAGCTTCGAAATCAACCGCAACTCATGGTCCAACTGCGCCCGCACCTCCGGCGTGATCACCCCATACCGCCCCCCCGCACCCACCTCCGTCCGCTCCCGCAAAAAACTATCCTGCGAGTGCCCCGCCGGCACCTCATACCGCGGAAACTCATAACCCAGATTCTCCAAACCAAACGCCACCGTCTCCACGATCCGCCCCGACTCCTCCACCGCCTCCGGCAAATCCGCAAACAACAACCGCATCTCCGCCTCCCCCTTCAAACACCGCTCTGCATTCGCCTCCAGCAACAAACCCGCCTCATCCAAATGCGTGTGATGCCGCAGCGCCGTGAACGCATCCCGCAGCATCCGCCCCTCCCTCCGCGCATAAACCGGCGCATTGCACGCCACCACCTTCAACCCCGTCCGCACCGCCAGCTCGCACCGCTCCCGCACCCGCACATTCTCCCTCGGCACCCGGTGCCGGTTCAACTCCACAAACACATGCTCCCGCCCAAACACCCGCTTCAACGTCTCCAACGCCACCAACGGCTCCCCCCGTCCCCGCCCCAGCACCCCCTCCTCATCCCCCGTCAAAACACTCAACCCCTCCGCATACCCCTCCAGCGCCTCCCACCGCACCCGCCCCTCCCCCTTCGCCGCCGCCAACTTCGACCGCGTCAACATCCGGCAAAGATTCTGATACCCTGTCCGAGTCCGCACAATCACCGGCAGCACACACCCGCACTCCATCGTCACCTCACACCCCACAATCGCCCGCAACCCCAGCTCCTTCGCCTTGTGATGCGCCCTCGCCGACCCATAAACCCCGTCCCGATCCGTCACCGCCAAACACCCCATCCCCAACTCCCCCGCACGCACCACCATCTCCTCAGGAGACGAAGCCCCCCGCAAAAACGAAAACGCACTCCTAACATGCAATTCAAAAAACATAACATCATTTTCCTCATATCTTCCTAACCACTACTCCCCACTCTCTACTCTCTACTCTCTACTCTCTACTCTCTACCCCCCACCTCCCCCCCTCCCTCACCACCCGCACCACTCCCCCACCCTCCTCCTCCACCTCCCAAATCGCCCGCTCCCACGCCTGCCCCGCATCCCACCATTCCCCCGACAAAAACCACGGCCCCTCCACCGCCTTCACCCCCTTCGACTCCCCACCCACCACCAACCCAACCAGCCGCCGATCCCGCAGCACCACCCGCACCCCCCGCTCCGGCCGATACCGCAGCAGCGGCAGCCCCAGCCCCCTCTCATCCCCTCCCTCCACAACCTTCCCCCCAGCCTCCAAAAACGGCACCACCCGAAACGCATCCACCCGCCTCGACGGCAGCCGCTCCACCCGCCCCACCCGACCCCGCCCCAAAATCGCCTCCAACGCCGACAGCGTCTCCGCAAAGCGATTCGGATCCCGCAGCCCCTGATCAAACAACAACCCCTGCCGGCTCGCCGCCCGCACCGGCAGAATCTCCAACCCCACCCGCACCACCGCCGCCGAAGCCTTCACCCCCTCCAGGTAAGTCTCCAGCAGCCGCAGCAACACCGCCTCCTCCCGCGTCGGCTCCGCCACCCTCAGCTCCCGCTCATGTTCCGTCCGGTCATCAAACCCAAAGCGCACCCGCATCATCCCCGCCACCCGCCACGCCTCCGCCAACCGCCCGCACAACCGCCCCACCATCCCCCCCAGCACCCGCATCAACGGCTCCAAACACTCGATCCCCGCCTCCAACTCCACCACCTCCTCAAACCGCACCGGCGGCCGCACCAACCGCAGCAACCGCTCCCGCCCCCCGCGCGCCAGATCATGCAGCGCCAGCCCCTCCGCCCCCAACCGTCGCACCACCTCCCCCCTCGGCAGCCCCACAAACTGCCCCAGCGACCGCACCCCCCAAAGCCCCAGCAGCCGCAGCAACTCCCCATTCCCCGTCAGCACCTCCATCGGCAGCGCATCCAGCGCCTGCCTCTCCTCCGCCACCCCCGCCCGCAGCACCCGCACCGGCTCCGCCACATGCGCCGCCAGCACCGCCAAATCCGCCTTGTCCGCCAACCCCACCCGAACCTCGCACCCCCGCGCCGCCACCTCCTCCCGCATCATCATCCCGCGCTCCACCCACGACAGCTCATCCCGCCACCGCGCCTGCGTCAAATCCAGCACACACAACCCCGGTCGCGTCGCCTCATAATCCGGCGTCCACCCCTCTGCACACCCCAGCAGCCACGCCTGCAGCACCCCCTCCGCCGCCTCATCCCGATACACCACCCGCAACCTCCCACACCGCGCCTGCGCCTGACTCACCGTCATCCCCACCCGCACCCCCGCCTGCTCCGCCGCCTCACTCACACCCACCAACCCCGCCGCCTCCCCATCTCCCTTCTCCCTCGGAGCAAGCCGCCGGCTTGCCTCCCCCATCTCCCATCTTCCATCTCCCATCTCCGGCGGCAAAGCCGCCTCCAACACCCCCACACACTCCTTCGCCGGCAGCCGCAAAGCCTGCCAAAAAAACCGGGGAAGCCACCACGCCGCAAACATCATCAGACCTCCATCAAACACCCTCACGCCACCCGCCGTCCCACCTCCTCCGCACCAAAAACCAACCGCCCCCACAGCGCCTCCTCCCCCTGCTCCATCGCCTCCAACCCAAACACCCCGCTCACCCGCCACCGCCGCGCCGCGCACGCCACCACCTGACACCGCGCAAACACCCCCACCGCCACCCCGCCCCGTTCCGCCAGCATCCGCAACCGATGCCACACACTCATCGGCAGCCCCAGCAACTCCCGCTCCGGCACCAACCGCAGATCCATCACCACCGTCCTCAAATTTCCGTCCCGCAGCAGCAAATCCGCCGCCCGCACCGCCTCCACCGCCTTCCGACACCGCACCCACAGCAACCGCCCCAACAACGCATCCGACGCCCCCTCCGGATCAAACCCATCGCCTCCATCCACCAACCCCACCGCCCCCTCCGACCGCTCCAAAAACCGCCGCATCACCACCCCCGCCCCACCACCCACCGACACCACCTCCACCAGCTTCCCCCTCATCAACCCCACCTCACCCCCATCACCCTTCCCCCCATCACACCCCACACCCCCATGCGCCCCCGGAAACCGATTCCGCAGCTGCGTCCGAAGTTCAAAAAAAGTTTCCATCTTCATGTGTTCAATTGAACATTTTTTTGAAAAAAGTCAAGCCCAACGTACCACGACTCTCCGAGGCGTGACCCTCATTCAGTCATCGCTATCGAGAACCGGTCTAAAAAAGAACTGACGCCCCTTCACCCTTGCATTTCCTTCACCGCCAGCACCTCATTCCCCATGGCTTGGCGACTGCACAATCACCTTCTCCGCGGCGAACTCGACTTCACCCAACGTGGCCTCATCACCGGCACCCTCTGGTTTGTCGGACGCGAATCCCCCGTCACCCTCGACCTCACCGGCACCCCTTGGCAAGATCTCGCCGGCCATCGCCTCACCTTCACCAATCCCTCACCCGCCTCCGATCCCATTGCCGACGCCCTAAGCCTCCTGCAACACGGCACCGCTGGCGACATCACCGCCTCCCGCAAAGTCAAAGTCCCTGACTGCACCGACGACGAACTGACCGCCCATCTCCGCCAGCGCACCCCCTTCCCCTGGCACTGGGGAAATGCGCTCTACCTCGAATGGTACAGCCACACCAACGGCCGGATCGTCATCGAATCGGCCACCTACCAGCTTACCCTCGACCCCGTCGCCGCCTGGACCCTCACTGAGGCCGATGAAACCACCCAACAGGCTGCCACCACCGACGCCATGACCGGCTTCATGACAGCCCTCACCTCCGCTGAAACCGAACCCTTCACCGATTATCTCCCGCCCGAGAACGAGCCCCCCACCAGCACCATCGAAGCCCAAGCCGACGCCGAGACCGCCCGCATGGATATCCTCCTCGACCGCGTCACCCGCCGCCTCAAAGACGAAGACAGCAGCGACCCCGACACCTTTGAGCGCATCCTCGAAGAAGAACGGCAACGTCTCCGCCAAGAGCGTGGCGAAGCCGACCCCATCCCACTCACCCCGGAACAGGAAGCCGAGCACGCACGCTGGATAGACGAAATGAACGCCGCCGCCGATGAAGCCCTGGAAGAACTGGAAAACGACCCCAACGCCTGGAAAGAACCGGAAAAACACCCCCTCGTCGAACAGTGCTTCGAGCTTAGCACCCGCCTCCATCACGACGCCAAAACCGCCGGTTGGACCACCAACGCCACCTCATCGGAACACCCGATCCTTGAAATCATCAACGGCATCCAGATTGCCTCCGCCAAACTCGCCGGAGCCCTCAACGGCACCGCCCGCCGGGGCGAGTGGCCACCCAATCCCCTCTTCGCTGGCGATACCCTGGTCCGTCTCAAAAAAGCCCGCCAGGCCCTGCAAGACGCCAAAGCCGCCGCCCACTCCTCCCTAGAAGACGCCCTCGCACCCCGCCCCTGGCTCGAAGCCGCCGAACAAGAAATCATCGCACTCCTCAACAACGTCGAAGCCCTCATCACCGAAGTCCGCAACTCCCTCGCCTAACGTACCACGACTCTCCGAGGCGTGCCCCCCTCACCCCTTCGCCTTCAAAATCCCAGCCTTCACCCGCTCCAAACACGCCACCCACACCGCCCGCCCAACCGGCACATACCGCTCGCTCCCATCCGGAAACACCCGCGTCTCAAACAAATTGCTCGGCTGCTGCACGATCTCGTCATACAGCCCATGCACAAAAAACGTCCGCGCATCCGCCCCATCCGGAAACGGACTCGGCCGCCCCCCAGCCTCCGCCAGCGCCGCATCAATCGCCGACACAATCTCCACCGGCTTCAAAACCATCCCCATCCCCTTCCCGGATTCCAAATAATCCGCAATCACCAACTGCACCCGCGCCACCACCTCCTTCACCGCCCCCGCATCCGGCTTCTCCTCCCCCGCAATCAACCGCTCCAACTCCCGCTCCGTCCGCAACGCCCCCGCCCCCTCCTCCGGCACCCCCGCCTCATGCCTCACCCGAATCTCCCGACGCTTCCTCTCCATAAACAAACAACAACCTTCAAATCAATCATCAAGACCAACAACAACACCCAAGACCGACCACCCAAAATCGACGCTCTTCATTCCGCAATCCGCATTCCCAAATCCGCTAGTGACACCCACACCCCGTCCCGCACGAACCACCCCCACCCGCAGCCGACCCCGCACCCGTATTGTCCGCCGCCATGAAATTGATGTTCGCCCCGATCACCCGCCGCACCGGCAACCCCGTCTCCGGATCATGCGTCAAAGGCGCATCCATCATGCTCTGCTTCATCTCAAAACGCCGCGGCGGCACCGCGCAATCCACTGGCTGGGTCTCATAAACATAAGTCGGCATGCCAAAACAAATACACATCCACCTCACCCCCGCAATTCCCAATCTCCAACTCCCGCTTTCCTACCCCACTCAAATCCCCGCCCCCATTCGTGCCCTTAGTTCCATTCGTGGTGCCCGACCCACCTCCATCCCCCTCTGCGTCTCCCCCACCTCCTCCGCGCCTCTGCGTGCCCCCCTCAAACCATCACCCTCATCCCCTCCAACTTCGCCAGCTTCACCGCCTTCTTATCAAAACTCCAGAACCGTTCACACCTCAAAACCTGCGCCGCCGCCACATGCAGAATGTCATAGGCACGGAAGCCATGCTTCGCCGTGTGCCGCATCGCAATGGCCACAAACCGAGCCGAAACCTCCGCCTGCGACACATTGACCAACTTCATCGCCAACCCCTGACTCAGGTCATCACGAAACTGCTGCTGACAAGCCGCCGCCAACTCCGCGCTCACCCGCGCCCGCGCCTCCCCAAAACCCGTGAGCACACTCTGTTCAAAAGCATTGATCACCTCTAACCGAGTCAGCCAAATGACCGGAAAAACGGGGCTTGCCGATCGAAACAGCTTTTCAGCAACTGCGGTCTCAGGACGTTCGAGATACAGCCTCGTAATGAAATTGGTGTCCGCGTAAACACTCATTCCCCTGCGATGAGTTTATCCAATTGCTCACTCTGCGCCTTCGTCATCATCGGCATCCCCAGCGCCCGGCGCCTCGCTGCAAAATCGGGATACTCCGCCTTCGGATTCGCCGCAGGCTTCACCTCAGGCCGCAACTCATACGTCGTCCCTTTGCGACTGCGAATGCGAATGAACCCCACCCGATCACAAGTCTCCAACACCTTGGCCAAATGGCGATTCAAATCCCTCACCGTAAAATCAGTGGTGTCAGCGTCCATGACGGACAATACCCCCACCCATGTCCGTCGTCAAGACCTCCCCCCAAAGTCCCCTTCACCGCTCCACTCTCCACTCTCCACTGATCACTGATCACTCATCACCCCCCTAGCCTCCTCCCTCAACCTCACCAAACACCCCAAACACACACACTCCTGCCCCGTCTGCCACCCAATCCATTCCGCCTCATCCCGCGTCAAATTCACCTGCGCACACGGACACTCCGCCGCCCGATTGCACAAACACACAAACGACTCCTCACAAAGCCCGCAGTTCACAATGTCATGCTTCGAGTAATTGTGCTCGCTTTCACTCACTTTCAGATCACCCATCCTTTTCCATACGCACCTCCCCAACCCCACGTATTCTTTTCCATTGAATCCCACCCCCTCCCTATCACCCCAAGGCTGGAACCTCGACCACTCCTACGCCCAACTCCCCGCCCTCCTCCATGAGCGCTGGAAACTCATTCCCGTCAGCGCCCCCCGCCTCGTCCTCTTCAATCACCCCCTCGCCCGCACCCTCGGTCTCAACCCCGAAACCCTCGACCACCCCGATCACGCCCCCCTCTTCGCCGGCAACACCCTCCCCCACGGCGCCCAACCCATCGCCCAAGCCTACGCCGGCCATCAGTTCGGCAACTTCACCGGCCTCGGCGACGGCCGCGCCCTCCTCCTCGGCGAGCAAATCACCCCCACCGGCCAGCGCTTCGACGTCCAACTCAAGGGCTCCGGCCCCACCCCCTTCTCCCGCGGTGGCGACGGCCGCGCCGCCCTCGGCCCCATGCTTCGCGAATACCTCATCAGCGAGGCCATGCACGCCCTCGGCATCCCTACCACCCGCAGCCTCGCCGTCACCGCCACCGGCGACTCCATCCTCCGCCGCGATGGCCGCCTCCCCGGCGCCGTCCTCACCCGCATCGCCGCCAGCCACATCCGCGTCGGCACCTTCGAATGGGCCGCCGCCCATCAAGACCCTGAAACCCTCAAAGCCCTCACCGATTACACCCTCCAACGCCACTACCCCGATCTCACCGAAACCGACACCACCGCCCTCACCCTCCTAAACGCCGCCATCGAACGCCAAGCCGCCCTCATCGCCCGCTGGCTGCACGTCGGCTTCATCCACGGCGTCATGAACACCGACAACGTCGCCCTCTCCGGCGAAACCATCGACTACGGCCCCTGCGCCTTCATGGACCACTACCATCCCGAAACCACCTTCAGCTCCATCGACCGCCACAAACG
>JAIYDW010000025.1 GCA_027487315.1 Verrucomicrobiaceae bacterium
AGCCGTTAGGATTGACCGTCGTCGTCTTCGTGGTGGTGCTGTCCTGAGCCATAACAGCGGAGGAAGTAATCATCGCCAAAGCGATGCTATAGAGTTTGATTTTCATAGAGTTCTAAGGGTTGGGTTCATCGCTCAACTCACCATGATCGGATCATCGAACGTGCTGCACCATAGGACCCCCCCACCAAATAAGATATGGGGTCAAACCCACCTCCATCCGACCCGTCAAGCCTTCACCCTTCACCCTTTCAGCGTTCGACGTTCTCCCCCCACTCCTCCTCCCGAAACCCATTCACCGCCACCCCCCGCCCCGCATCCACCATCACCGGTCGCTTCACCAAATTCCCCGCCTTCGCCAAAGCCTCCAACGCCTCCTCCACCGTCATCCCCGGCAGCTTGTCCTTCCATCCCCCCTCCCGATAGTCCCCACCCGAGGTATTGAACAGCGCCCGCAAATCCCCATCCCGCGCCTCCAGCACCCACCTCAACTCCGCCACCGTCGGCGGCTGCTCCCGAATCGGCACCTCCTCAAACGCCACCCCCCGCGCCCCCAGCCACTTCAAAGCCTTCCGACACGTGTCACATCCCTTGTAAACATAAACCCTCAACATCCCCCACCCTCACCCATCTCCCCCCATTCCTCAATTCAATTCCCCTCACCCTCGTCTCTCAACTGCTCCACAATCAAACTCACTCCCCATCTCCCATCACTATCCCTCTGCGCCTCCTCCCCCTCTCTGCGCCTCTGCGTGATCACCAAAGATCAAACACCTTATCCGCCTCCGGCAAAAGCACCTCCGTCCCCGGCATCGTCTCCCGAAACCGCTTCTCAAACCAATCCTGCGACGGCACCTCGCCGTGCACCAAAATCACCTTCTTCGGCTTCAGCTTCTCCGCATACTCCGCCAGTTGCTCGCGACTCGCGTGCGCACTGAAATCAAAACTCTCCACCCGCGCATGCAGCGTCGATGGCGGCACCTCCCGGTTCAATACCACCTGATCCCCCACCTTCGCCGTCCGCAACCGATACCCCGGCGTCTCCACATCCGTGTACCCCACAAACGCCACCGCATTCTTCGGATTCTCAATGAACCGATACGCAAACGTATTCGACGTCGTCTTCTCAGACATCATCCCGCTCGAAAGCAAATAAATCGCACGACTCTGATACGTGATCTCCCGCCGGCGCCGCCCCTGCGGAGCCACCAAAATATCGATGTCCTCCAGCAGCCTGAACCCCGGATAATTCCGCGGCACCCGCTCCGAATAATGATCATAAAGCACCGTGATCTTCGTCCCCAGCCCGCCCAAGAATACCGGCATGCTCGGCATCAAACCCTCGCGTGACAGCTCGTGCATCATCAGCAGCAGCTCCTGCGTCTTGCCCAGCGCAAACACCGGAATCAACACCGACCCATTCGCATCAAACGTCTCCCGGATCAGCTTCGCCAGCTTCTCCTTCTCCGCCTTCCGCGAGTAGTCCGCAGGCCGCTCATACGTCCCCCGCGTCGTCTCCATGATCAGCACATCCACATCGCTCTGCGGAAAATCCGCCGCCTTCGCGATCGTCTGGTTCTCAAAACAAACATCGCCCGTGTAAAACACCGAATTCGAACCCTCCTTCATCAGAATCCCAGCCGATCCAATGATGTGCCCCGCATTGTGAAAACTCGCCGTCACCTCTGTCCCCGGCACCACAAACGGCTTGTCAAAATCCCGATACATCCATGACGGCCGGATCTCATCCAGCTCCCGGTGCGTGAACATCGGATACTCCTTGATGTCCAGCTCCTCCCGCTGGCTCGTCATCACATTCACCGAATTGTGCAGCATCGCCGAGCCCACCTCACCCGTCGTCTCCGTCATGATCACATTCGTACCCCGCTGACGACGTTGCAACACCGGCAGACTGCCAATGTGGTCATGGTGCGCATGGGAGATCAAAATCGCGTCCGCCGAGTTGCTCGCCACCATCCCAAAGTCAGGAAGCGCATCCAACCCCGCCGTCCCTGGGTCCATACCCGAATCAATGATGATCTTGTTTTTGCCACTCTCCAAAAGGTAGCTGTTGGCGCCGATGTCCCGGCGCCGTGTCATGTTGCGAAATCTCATTCCTGTCGTTGTAAAACCAATCCCAAAACCGGCAACCGCCAGGGGACCCCGAGTCTAAAGGCATCCCCCCCATGCACAAGCACTAATTCGCCCCCGCCCCTGCCCCCTCATCACCCCCCTTTTCCCCTCCCAACGCCCCCACCGCCCGCTTCCCGATCACCGCCCCCAAAACCCCGCCCGCCAGCAACAACGCCGCCGGAATCGTCGGCGGACACCAAACCATCTCCGACTCAAACACCAGGTAGCTCACCACAAACGCCGCAAACACCAACCCCACCGCCTTCATCAGCGCCCGCCGCCGCCCCTGCTGCACAATTCCCAACGCCAACACCCCCGCAACCCCCCAAATCCCATACTGCCACCCCAGCGGCAACACCTTCACCACCGGCATCCCCAACACCCCCGCCATCGCCCCCGCCAGCCCCCGCAGCTCCTTCCCATCCCCACGACTCACCCCCACCACCACCACCCGCGCCGCCTTCACCGCCGCCACCGTCTCCGCATCCAGCGTCTCCGCCAGCGACCCCGTCATCAAATCCAAAGCATTCACCACCCGCAACCCCGCCACCACCTCCTCAGCCACCTCCACCCCACCCGCCGCCGTCAGCGGCACAAACACCCCACCCTCCAGGTGCGCCCCCGCCCCCGCTCCCAACCGCAACCGCTGCCGCGAATACGGACTCCGCGCCGCCCGACTCACCACCTGCGCCACCAAAGTCGGCACCCACTCCACCTCATCCCCCTCCGACTTCACCTGCACCGCATACGGCAGCACCCCCGCCTCCTCCGGCACCCACAGCCCCAACTCCGACCCCACCCCCACCCGCTCATCCGGAGCACCCACCAGCCCCTTCAAAAACGGCGGCTGAAACGCCTCCGTCGCTCCCGTCACCCGCCCAAACTTCGGAAAGCGGCTCTCCAACCCACCCAAAAACGGCAGCGCCTCCGGCGCCTTCGCCTCATACATCCCCTCCACCCCCAGCACCACACTCGGAAAGCCCCCCAACACCGTCCCCACCGCCCCCACAAACTCCGGACCCGGCTCCCCCCAGTTCAGCACCTCCGGCACCACCAGCACCTCCGGCTCCCACCCCTTCACCGCCTCCAACACCATCCGCCAATCAATCGGCTCCGGCGGCCACGCCCCATACTCCCCGGATTCCTTCTCCCGCATCTCCACCAGCACCACCTCATCTCCTCCCTTCGGCACAAACCGACCCCGCACATTCGCAATCAGAAAATCCTCAAACCCCTCATCCACCGCCAAAAACCGCCCACCACGACGCTCCCCCTCCAGGAACCAAACCAGGCCCCCCAGCAAAACCATCGACACCAGCAAACGCATCATCCCCCCACTCTGCCCCACCCCACCCCACCCCTCAACCGCCAACTTGCCCCCTCCCTCACAGCCCCGGCATCGACACCTGCACCCTCATGAACCGTCGCACCCCCGATCCCACCGGCGTCTCATCCCGCACCCTCAGCATCGTCGCACTGTCCTCCTCAATCACCAAACCCGCCCCGCTCCAACTCCCCGGATTCGCCAAAGTCGACGTCGCCTGCACCTCATACACCAGCCCCGGCACCGCCGGATTCTTCGGCACGCTCATCCGCAAAAACGGCCCACCCGGAACTTCGCTCCAGTCCGTCGTCACCGGACTCCCATTCGCCCCTGCCGCCTCCGTCCCAAACGCCAACTCCAGCAAATTCTCCAGCCCGTCAGCATCCGGATCATCCCCCAGCCCACCCACCTGCGGATCATTCGCCGCCGCCCCAAATTGCGCAAACAACCACTCACCCAGCACCCCATCCTTGATCACCACCTCAGCCGAAGCCTCCACCGGCAAAAGGTAACCCCGACCAGCTTGCACCGTCAGCGTCACCGTCTCATCCCCCTCCGCCACCGAATCCACCACCGGCGCCACCACGATCTCTACCTCCGCCTGCCCCACCCCAAACGCCACCGTCCCCGTCGGCCCCGCATGATCCACCCCCGCCGTCGCACTCCCACCCACCGCATACGTCACCGACAACGGCAAATCCAAGCGCCCCCCGCGACTCAGCATCACCCCCCCGGACACCGCCCCCTCCTCCAGCGCCTCACGCTTCGCCCCAAACGCCAGCGTCGCAAACGTCACCGACACCGGCACGTCATCAAAACTCACCGCCTCCCCGTCATCCACACTCAACCTCAACACATAATTCCCCTCCCCAGCAAACTCCGCCGAAGTCGCCACCGCCGTCGCATCCCCAAACACCACCACCCCAGGTCCGCTCAACACCTGCCAACCCACCACCGGCACCTGCCCCGTCTGACCGTCGTCATTCACCACGCCACTCACCGACCGCACATCAAACGCCGTCTCTCCCCCGGCCAAAACCGCATCCACCTGCGCCGCCACATTCGCCCCCACACCCGTCACCGATACCTGCGAAAACAATCCCCGCGCCGGTCGTGCCGTGTTGCCACTCGTCGTCGCGATCCCCACCCGCAGTCCACTCGAAAACGCCAGCGTCTGCACCGTCCCCACCCGCGTCCACACCTCCCCATCAACCGAATGCCACGCGTTAAAATCATTCCCCACCCGGCTCAGCTTCAACCACCTCGGCCCCGGCGGCAGTGTCACCGTCGTGCTCGTCACCGTCGCCCCAGCGGTCGATCGCCGATTGAAACTCAGACTCCCGTTCACCCCCTGAAACACCAAACTCACATGCCTCGCATCCGCCGCCGTCCCCTCCCGCATCATCAAACCCGTCCGCGCATTGCTGAATTGCCCGTCCGTCCCCTCATACCGCGCCACCACCTCACCATTCCCATCCAAACTCACATGCGAAAAATGAAACCCGTCTGTCCCCGACGTGATCCCTGAACCCGACCCCTGACTCTGCACCCAGTCCCCACTCACATCCCCCGTCCCTGTCGCCGCAGTCCCCGTCACACCAATGTTCTCCGTCGTCCACGCCGCCTGCCCGGCCCCAACCACCACCGTCACCTCATCCTGCGCGCTCAGCCCGCCCCCATCCACCACCGCACACCGCAGCACATACCGCCCCGCCAGCGCAAAACGCGCCGCCGTCTTGACCTCACTCGCCTGATCAAACACCACCGCCCCAGGCCCGCTCACCCGACTCCACAACACCGACCCACTTCCAGCCACTCCATCGTCCGAAACACTCGCCTCCACCTCCAACCCACTCCCCGTCGGCAACCCCACCTCAGCCATCACCGGACTCACAATCCGCACCGTCGGCGCCCGATTTCCCCCACCATCCTCCACCGTCACCGTCGCCTCACCCACACCACTCACCAAATACCGCCCCGACCTGTTCAACGTCACCACCACCGTCTCAGCCCCCTCAGTCAGCGTATCCACCACCGGCACCACCGTCCGCTCCACCGTCCGCTGCCCCACCCCAAACGTCACACTCGCCGGCAGCGCTCCGTAATCCAATCCACTCGTCGCGGTCCCCGCCACCCCCAAACTCACCACCAGCGCCCGATCCACCGGCCCCGTCCGCCGCAATCGCACCCGACCCGCCACCGCTCCCTGCTCATAAGCCGATGCCCCCACCGCTTCGATCGACACTCTCGGCTCATTGTCCCGCACAAACACCGTGTGATAACTCCCCGCATTGTTCAATTGCGCCCCCAGCGCCTGGCTCAACCTCAGCGTGAGATGCTCCTCAGACTCAGGCAGCGCATCATCCACAATCCCCAGCGGAATCGACATCTGCGTCACCCCCGGCGCAAACCTCAACTCCCCGCTCGCCACCGTCAAATCCACCCCGCTCCCCGTCGCACTGTTCGTATCGATCCCGTAACTCACCGTCACCTCATTCACCGGATCCGCACTCGACAGCACCACCGGGATCGACAAGGCCGCATCCCCCTCCGTCGCCACACTCCGCCTCGCCCCGAACGCCATCGTCCGCCCGAACCCACTCGTCTCCGTATCCGTCACCTGCAGCGTCGCAGTCCGCCGCTCACGACTGTAACTGCCCGACCCCAAGGTCACAATCAAACTCTCCGTCCCCTCCGCAATCGCGTCATCAATCCCCGTCACCGTCACACTCACACTCGACGCCAAATCCGGAATCACCGCCGACCCCGTCAAACCCGAATAATCCACTCCCGCCGATGCCGTTCCAGACAACGCATAATTCACCGTCAAGGCCCCCGCCGTCACCGCCGCTCCCGTTGAATTCGTGCGGGATAAAAACAACGTCGCTGTCCCATTCTCCGCCATGCTCAAACTGCCAAAAGACGCGTTCACCGTTTGAGTCTGGTCATTGTCCCGAATCACCAAAGTCGCGTCCGGCTCCAACACATCCACCTGGTAACTCGGGTCCGGCAGCAGCGTCAGCACCACCGTCTCCGCATCCTCCAGCAGCGCGTCCTCGATCGGCGTCACCGTCACCGTCGCACTTGTGTTTCTCGCAAGGCTCAACGTCCCCGACAGCGCCGTGAAATCCGTCCCCGACACCGCCGTCCCCGTCAACACATACCGCACCGTGATGTTCCCCGTCCCGCTTCCCGTCGTCGTGATCCGAAACGCCCCGGTCACATTCGGCTCACTGCACGTCCCATCCGACACCCCCACCGCCACCACCGGCAAATCATTGTCCGTGATCGTCACCGTCGCCACCGAATCCACTCCCAAAAGATACCCCGGATCATTCCTCAATTGCAGCACCACCGTCTGACTCGGCTCCCCGAAAGTATCATCCAGCGGCATGATCTCAATCGACGCGCTGCTCTGCCCCGCCGGTATCGTCACCGTCCCCGATAGCCCCAGGTAATCCGTCCCATGCAGCGCACTCCCTCCCACCACATACGGCACCTCCAGCGCCGCTCCCGTGTCCCCCGTCCGACTCACCTCAAAACTCCCCGCATTTTCTCCCGCCTCCGACGCCGTAGCATCCACCGCCACCATCGTCACCACCGGAATGTCATCATCCGCCACCCGCAGGATCGCCGATGCCGGCACCCCCACCCCATACGCCGCGCTCGAACCCACCGTCACCCGCAGCGTCTCCTGTCCTTCCACCAACGCATCCTGAGTCGGCGTGAAAACCACCTGCGCAGCCGCCTCTCCCGCCGGGATCACCACCGTCGCTGCCAGCAAATCCCCATCACTCCCGTTCGTCACCGCTCTCGTGTTGGGCGCCCCATCCCAGACCAAATTCACCGTCAACGCAGCCGTCACCGGCCCGCTCCGCCTCACCTCAAACACCCCCACATCCCCCGCCTCTTCCGCATCCGCATCCACCGCCACCACCGTCACCCGATTCACCACCCCGATCGCCCCCGTATCCCCAATGCTCACCTCCGCCGACGCCTTCCCCGCAATCGTGTAAGCGCTATGCGGGATCAACACCATCCGCGCCACCTCCGGCCCCTCCCGCGTCGAGTCATTCACCACCGTCAAAGTCACATCCTGGGTGCTCTGCCCCACCGCAATCGTCACGATTTCAATCGGTGACACCGTCGTCGTATCCAGCGCCGGAGCCAGCGTGTAATCCGTCGTCAAAGTCGCATCTCCCTGCATGTCCACATACACCGTCATCGCCGCCGTCGTCGACCCCGTGCGCGTCAGCCGGAACATCCCCGTGTTCGCCCCCGTCTCCGCCGCCGCTCCATCCACCGCCTCAAGACTCAATCGCACCCCCTCACTCCCCGTGAAATTCACCCCCGTCGCGCTCGGCCCCACCGTCACCGCGCGATTCGCCGGCGCAAACCCAAACCCACCCATCACCGGCGTCAAAGTCACCGAACCCCCGGCCAATTGCGTCACCGCAAAATCCCCGTTCGAATCCGTCCACGCTCCCCGAAAACTCGTCCCTGTCGCCCCATTGTCCACCCTCACCTCACTCATCGGATTCCCCAACCCATCCACCACCCGACCCACAGCCGTGAATGTCGTCGGCGTCCCCACGGTGATCAAAATCAACCGACTCACCTCCCCGCCCTTCATGTCACTCACAATGCATCGCACCGCATGATGCCGCGCCGCCGTGAACTGCTTACTCGTTGCCGCCGCATTCTCCCCGTAAGTCGCATCCCCAAAGTCCCAAAAATACGCCAAACTGTCCCCGTCCACATCCGTCGCATCCACACTGAAATTCACCGTCCCATTCACCCCCGGCGTCACCGTGCTCGCCGTCAACGTGTTGATCACCGGCGCCGAGTTGCCCGGAAAATCCCCCACATGCACCTGCACATCCATGCTCTCAGGTGTCGTGCCGCCCTTGCCCAACGGCGTGATGTGAATCCCGCTCTCCCGATCCGAAAACGTCCGCCCCATCACGATCGGCGAATCGTTCTTCCCGTCCGCTGACCCCGGCGTCGTGTCCAGCAACTGCCCTCCCCGATTGCTCCCCACCGCGCTGACATCCACGTTCTGCCCCCAGCGACCCCAGTGCAAAAGCACCCCATCCCGAAACCACCGGTGATCCGCATTGTACTTCTGCCGAAAATCCACCCAGTAGTCTCGCCCCCCATCCTTCGCCACCTTCAGCGCATACCGCTTTTCAGGATCCAGAATCGTCTGATCCATCGGATACAACCGATGCACCCCGCTCCCCACCGCCGTCGCCACCTGCTCGTTCGGCAGCCAATTCATGATGTTCTTATGGTGCGCCATGAAGTGGCCCTTGTTGCCCGTCACCGACCCACTGCTCCCCAGCACATCATAACTGTGCCCATACTCCGCATTGCCCCCGCCACCGATCACATTCCGTCCGCTCGTATTCCAAAAATTCCCATGCCACAACCCCACATTGTGCCCGATCTCATGGCAAAACACCCCCAGACTCGTCGACCGAAGCCACACGTTCGCTCCGCCCACACTCCCCAGCCCCCCGAACGACCCCGGCCCCCCGGTATAAATCACCGTGAAATGCTGAAAGTTGTCCGGATTGTATCCCATCGCCCGCGCCGCCTCCTTCGCATCATTCATGATCGGACTGTTGCTCCCCGTGCTCGTGTAATCCGCCGCATACCACGCCTCCGACCTCGGCAGCACAATCGTCGGCGTCACCGATGCCAAATAAAAAATCTTCCCGTAACTGATCTCCGCAAAATACGAGTTCAACTGCCGCACCGCCTCCCAAGCCTGCGCCTCCGTTTGCGGCTCCTGCATATCGTCCGGAAACACCAACCGCATGTACAGCAGCGACCTCGGTCCATTGCTAAAACTGCTCGCCGCCGGCCCATTCAAATTCAACGAGCCTCCCGTCCCGCCTTCCGCTGCAACCAGCCCCTCCTCATACACCCGGATGTGACCGCCATCGCACAAATACACAACTTGATCCCCCACCTCCACCGCCGGTGTCGCCTCCGTCACCGCTCCTCGCTCCCCTTCAATCGCCGTCGTGATCCCCGACACCGGACACGTCTCCACCTTCGCCGCACCCGACCGGGGTCGCTCACCCAGTTCCATCACCCTCAGCGGACTTTCATTCAGCGCCATCACCCCATCCATCGCCACCCCGTTCACCGGCACTTGTTTCAGCGAGTTCTGACCCGTCCGCCGCCCATAAACATACGTCCGCAATTCCTCACCTCCAAACCTCGTGAAATACCGCACCACCGGCTCCTCCGGCCCGCTCCCTTCTGACACCGCCTGCACCTCCACATCCGCCACCGCCGCCACCCGCCGCTCCAACCTCGCCTCAATCGCCTCCGGCAGCGCCTGCCTCACCACCATCGGCACCGCCGACTCCATCGCCCCCCTCGGATCCGCCACAATCTTCGCCTTAAACGCCGCCCTCCTCGCCTCCACCAGCTCCAATCCCTCCCCCAACAGCTCCCTCCGCCGCGCCTCATCCTTCACCTCCAAATACGCCTTCACCCACCCCTGAAACGGCTCCTCCCCGCCCACCCACACCCTCGCCCGCTCCGGCAACTGCTCCAACACCACCCCACCCGACCCAGCAACGCCCCCCAAAATCGGCTCCAGCACCGGCAACGAATCAACCCCTGCGCTCCCCCAATCACCTCGTCCAGATACTCCCCCATCTTCCCTCTCTCCCCTTTCACTCGCCCAATAAAAGGCACCAACACAAAGCAAAAAGCCCGCCACCGACAGCCGTTTAATCCGCGTGCGCATAATAATTTCTATAATTCGCAAGTCTATCTTCACCCCCTCTTAAGGTAAAGCCTAAAAAATCCTATCCCACCTTCCGCAACACCAAAATCACATCCGCATACCCATCATCCAACTTCCGCGGCGCGCTCAAATCATACTGAAAATCAAAGCACCCCATTACCATCACACCGGACCGAGCAGTACCCGCCGCCGAAATTGCCGACGCATCACACACACGCTCCCTTATCAAGGAAGCAAAAATCATGAGCAGGCTCACGCAAATGATATCGCTACATCTCGCCCAAGCAGAAGTTGCCGCGGTCACGCGGCACGAGGTCGCCCGGGCGCCGTTCAAGTTCAGGCGCGACGCTCACATCGCTTTTGCTTTAGACATGGATGCTAAATACCTCAAAGCAAATGTCCTTGAGGCCACGGGTGGCCTGGATCCAGGCATTGCATACCTAGTGCTCACCGTTGGTCACGCCGGAGAAGGTATCAAAGAACTAGCCCGTCAGCTCAATGATCGTTCACTTATGATTATCAACTCAGTGCTACATTGTCTGCTCAATCAAATACAACCCCATCTTCAACATTTACTTCGTTAAGGAAATCACCCTCAAAAAGACAGCTTCGAAACCTATTGGTCTTCGCTGTTCCAAAAATCCCAAACAAACGTCGCCCACGAGCATGCCTTGCCCCCTTCAAGACACAGTCCACCAGTTTGCCAGAAAACCGGCAATTCTCAAAGTAACAACCATCAATCGTGGTGCGATTGAGAGTGATTCCGTCAAAACTACAATCAACAAACTTTGCGTCAGCGAAAAGGCTGCTATCGGCACGGGTCGAAAAACCATCAAATATGCAGTTTATGAACTCAACGCGATGTGAGAAAACCCCTAGATACAAATGACACTCGACGAAGCTACAGTTTACGAACCTCCCTCCCCGAATGGTGGCATTCCACCACTTAGACTTATCGAAGATGCATTGCTCGGCATTTACTCCGTTCATGAGAACGCCGCTCTTAGCGACCGATTTCGCATACGAAACATTTTTCATTTTTAAATGGTCGAACCGGACTCTCCCAGTTCCAAGTACCAACTCCTGTCCAGACAAATCTAAATTCTCAATTGGATGGACCGATGTGATACGGTTCATCTCAACTTTGAAGCCAGCGGAACGCATTCTTTCTTCAAAGCTAACATCGTGTTCAGAGGAAGGATTATCGTTCATTGCCACAAGATAACTACTTGTACCAGTTCACACTACTTCCTAGCGATGTGCCAAGAGTAGCAGATGAATTCCCTCCACCGTATCCAGACGAAGGTGCCGAGCTAGAACCGAAATAATCACCCACCTTCCGCAACACCAAAATCACATCCGCATACCCATCATCCAGCTTCCTCGGCGCGCCCAAATCATACTGAAAATCAAAGCACCCCACCCGCTCCAACTCCGGCACCGCCCCCACCAACGCCCGCAACTGCGCCGCACTGTAAGTCCGAAAATCCCACACCGTCTCCTGCTCCCGCGTCACCCCGCCCTCCGTGACCTTCAACCGAGCCCTCACCCGCTCCAACCGAGTCCGCCGCTCCGCCGGCCACGTCCGCGTGTTGCACACCACCTCCACCCCGTCCCGTTCCTCCACCCACCGCTCATGCTCGCATCCCTTCCGCCCATAATCCGTCAGGTGCAGCCCCAGCACCACCACCCCACCCGGCAAAAGCGCCTCCCCCATCCGCCGCAACGCCGCCACCGCCTCCGCCTCACTCAGCACATACTTGAAGGTGCTCACCAAACAATGCACCACCCCGTATCGCCTCCCCTTCGGCACCTCAAACCCCGCCAAATCCCCCTGCCACACCTTCCACTGATCCAGTCCCTTCAATCGCTTCCTCGCATGCTCCAACATGCGCGCATTCAAATCAAACCCATCCGCTTCCCATCCCCGTTTCAACATCTCTCCCATCACCCGCCCACTCCCGCACGCCGCCTCCAACACCCGCTTCATCTTCCTCGCCTTTCCCGTCGCAAACCGCTCCCACACCCCCTCCAAAAACGCTGCCTCCTTCAGTGTATCCGCATCAAAAATGATGTCGTAATACAACGGCGTGTCATACCAGTCCCGTTGCTCGCGTGCCATGGCAAAACCGGCTAAAACGCTGAGCGATACAGCCCCTCAAAGTCATCCACCGATACCTCCCGCGGATTGAACTGCGCCGTCCACTGCTTCGACGCCATCACCGCCAGTTCCGGCAAATCCTTCCGCTTCATCCCATAGGACCGAATCTTCGTCGGCATCTTCGCCTTCCTCAACAGCACCTGCAATCGCGCCGGCAAATCCCCGCTGTAAAGCGCCTCATAAATCGCCGCCACCTCCGCATCCTGCGAGTTAAATCGAATCACATGCGGCAGCATCACCCCCACCGCCTCCCCGTGCACCACATCAAATTTCGCCGTCAGCGGATTCGCGCACGAATGCGCCGCCCCCAGCATCGAATTCTCAATCGCCGTCCCCGCATACGCCGCCCCAAGCAGCATCATCCCTCGCGCATCCAAATCCTTCGGATCCCTCAACACCCGCTCAAACCCCTCATGACACAACTCAAACGCCTCCCGCGAAAACAAACTCGATAGCGGACTCCGCTTCGTCGTCACCGCCGTCTCCAGCGCATGCGCAATCGCGTCAATCCCCGTGCACGCCGTCACCCGCACCGGTTGCGACACCGTCAACTCCGGATCCAAAATCGCCGCCCGCGCCGCCGCCTTCGGATCCCCGCACGCCATCTTCACATGCGTCTTGGCATCCGAGATCAGCGCAAAACTCTGGCACTCACTCCCCGTCCCCGCCGTCGTCGGGATGCAAAGCATCGGCAGCATCTTCTTCTTCGC
>JAIYDW010000222.1 GCA_027487315.1 Verrucomicrobiaceae bacterium
GAAGCCATCCGCACCGAAATGGATGGCCAGATCATCAAAGAAATCGCCTCCCCCCTGCAACCCGGTGACGCCGTCGAAATCACCGATGGCCCCATGCGCGGCCTCGCCGGCATCGTCCACAGCCTCCGCAAAGGCGAGGACCGCGTCCGCATCCTCCTCGACTTCCTCGGCTCCCAAAACCCCATCGACGTCCCCGCCCACGCCCTCCTCTCACCTCGCACCGCCCGCTCCGTCCTCGCCGAAGGCGACAAGTCCTGACCCTCCTTCACCGCCCCATCCAAGCCCGCCACCCGCCATAGCTCGTGATCTCCTCCGCCCCCGCCACCGCGCGCGGCTCGGCAATAAACCCCGGCACCTGCTCCCCCGTCGCCAACTCCACCTTCCCAATCCCCAACGGCGCCGGAATCCCCGCCACAAACGTCCCAAACGCCGCCGCCTCCAGCTCCCACACCTCAACCGCAATCGCCGCGCCCCCACCCGCCTCATCCCGCACCAGCGCCGGCCTCGGCGGCAGCCCGCCCCCGCCCGCCATCGCATACAGCCGATAACAAGCCGCCGTCTCCCCCTTCCACCGCAGCACCGCCCCCCGCTCCGCCAGCTGGTGATGCAGCGCCAGCCCCTCCAGGTGCGCCCCGCACACCGCCACCGGAATCCGCGTCCCCTGCGGCCCCGCCACCACCTCGCCACCCGTCACCCGCGCCGCCAGCTCCAGCAGCGCCAAATCCCGACCCGCCGGCGCCGCCAACGTCACCCCCCACGGCAACCTCCCCTCCCGCGCCCGACCCGCCGGCACAGCCACCGCGCACAGATCCAGCAGATTCATGAAATTCGTGTACTTGCCCAGCATCGCATTCGTCCCAAAAGGCTCCGCCAGCACCTCCGCCACCGTGTACAGCCTCGGCGTCGTCGGCAGCAGCAGCAGTTCCAGCTCCCGCCACACCGACTCCGTCTCCCGCGCCAGCTCCCGCAGCCGATACTGCGCCCGGAATGTCGCCGCCGCATCCCAGCCCTTCGACCCCTCCAAAATCTTCCGCGTCACCGGATGCACACTCTCCGGTTTCGCCTCCACAAAGTCCCCCACCGCCGCCCAGCGCTCCGCCACCCACGGCCCCTCATAGAGCAACTTCGCCGCCTCCACAAACGGCGTCAAATCCACCGCCACCGCCACCCCGCCCAACGCCTCCAACCGCGCCACCGCCCCCGCAAACAACCCCGGCGTGTCCGCATCCCCGGCAAAATCCACCACCTTCGGCACCCCAAACCGAAACGCCGCCCGCCCCAGCGGCGCATCCACCACTTTCACCGAAAACGCATCCGCCTCATCATACCCCGACGCTACCCCCAGCACCACCGCCGCATCCGCCGCCGTCCGCGTGAACACCGACACACAATCCAGCGCGCGACACGCCGGCACCACCCCCCGCGTGCTCAGCCGACCCCGCGTCGGCTTCCACCCGATCAATTCCTGAAATGCCGCCGGCACCCGACCCGACCCCGCCGTGTCCGTTCCCAGCGAAAATGCCGCGATCCCCGCCGCCACCGCCGACGCACTCCCCGCACTCGATCCCCCCGGCAAATAGTCCGCATCAAACGCATTCCGCGCCACCCCAAACGGCGACCGCGTCCCCACCAGCCCCGTCGCGAACTGATCCAAATTCGTCTTCCCAATCAGCAGCGCCCCCGCCGCCCGGAGCCGCGCCACCACCGTCGCATCCTCCGCTGGCGTGTAGGCAAAGTCCGGGCACCCCGCCGTCGTCGGCCACCCGCCCACATCGATGTTGTCCTTCACCACAAACGGCACCCCCCACAGCGGCAAATCCCGCGCCAGCCCTGCCACCCGCGCCGCCTCCGCCATCAGCACCGACTCCTCCGGCAGATGGATGAACAAAGCCGGATCCGCCCACGCTTCAATCCGTCCCAGCACCTCCCGCACCACCGCCTCCGGTGTCAGACCTTCCGCCAGTGCCGCACGCCATTCCAAAATCGTTTTTGCCGTCATAATCAGTTCCTTTCGAGTCAGTTCGTTTTCACAATCACCAGCGGCTGGCCCGCCCGCACACTTGCCCCCTCCGCCACCAGCACCTGCACCACCGTCACCGCCGCATCCGGCTCCAGCGCCACCTCCATCTTCATCGCCTCCAGCACCAGCAGCGCCTGGCCCGGCTCAAAGCAGCCCGCCACCTCCGCATGCACCTTCCACACGCTGCCCGTCACCGGACTGTCCAGCGTCTCACAGCCCTCCGGCAGCTCCAGCACCGCCTCTGTGACCTCCGTCTCCGTCGGCGCATCCATCGTCAGCCCCGCATCCTCCCAGCGCCGCCGCTCCGCCTCAAAGGCCGCCCGCTGCTGCGCCTGAAACACCCCAATCTCCCCCGCCTGCGCCGCCAAAAACGCCTCATATGCCGCCAGCGAAAACCGCGTCTCCTCAATTTTGAGCCGATGCCGCCCCAGCGGCACCTCCTCCCGCAGCCGCACCAGTTCCTCAGCGCTCACCGGATAAAACCGCAACTGATCAAAAAACCGAAGCAGCCACGGCTTCTCAAAATCCGCCGTCCGCCGCCAGCGATTCCACATCTGGATTGTCCGCCCGGTAAACTGATACCCACCCGGCCCCTCCATCCCATACACACACAGATACGCCCCGCCGATCCCCACCGCGTTCTCCGGCGTCCACGTCCGCGCCGGATTGTACTTCGTCGTCACCAGTCGATGCCGCGGATCCACCGGCGTCGCCACCGGCGCCCCCAGATACACATCGCCCAGCCCCATCACCAGATAGGACGCCTCAAAAAAGATCCGCCTCACCTCCTCGATGCTCTCCAGCCCGTTGATCCGCCGGATGAACTCCAAGTTGCTCGGGCACCACGGCGCATCCGGCCGCACGCTCTGCATGTAGCGCCGGATCGCCTCCTGCGTGCTCGGATCATCCCAACTGATCGGCAAATGCACCACCCGCGCCGGCACCTCGATCGCCTCCAGCGGCGGCAGCGCCAAAATCCCCTCCTGAATCACCGCCCACAGCGCCTCCCTCGTCACCACCTGCGAGTCAAAATGCACCTGCAGCGACCGAATCCCCGGCGTCAGATCCAAAATCCCCGCCAGCCCCTGCTGCTGGATCCACTCATACACCACGTGCGCCTTGAATCGCAGTTTCAAATCCAAGTGATGCGGGCCGAACTCAATTAAGAAGTACCGATCCCCCGCCCGCCGCACCACCACCGCGTCATCGCCCTCACCCCATTGATCCACAAACACCGAGCCCCGCTCCCGCGCCATCGGCTCCGCCAGCGCCGCCACCCTCCCCTCCGAAAACGCCGTCACCTCCACCTCCCGCGCCACCGCCCAGGCCTCATCCACCGGCACAAACCGCACCCGATCTCCCGGCCGCAATTGCCCCAGCTTCCACAGCTCCGCATTCACCACCACCGCCGGACACACAAACCCACCCAAACTCGGCCCGTCCGGCCCCAAAATCACCGGCATATCCCCCGTGAAATCCACCGCCCCGATCGCATACGCATTGTCATGCAGGTTCGACGGATGCAAACCCGCCTCCCCCCCGTCACTGCGCGCCCACTTCGGCTTCGGCCCGATCAAGCGCACCCCCGTCCGTGCCGAGTTGTAATGCACCTCCCAGGCCGTCTCGAAGAACATCTCCATGTCCTCCTCCAAAAAGAAATCCGCCGCCCCATGCGGCCCATAAAGCACCCCGATCCGCCACTCATGCCCCAGCGCCAAAGCCGCGCCCGCACGCACCGACCCCACCTCCTCAGCCACCGCGCCAAACCCCAGCACATCTCCCGGCAGCAACGCCCGTCCAAACGGCCCGCCAAATTTCCCCAGCGTAAAGGTCGCCGCACTGCCCAGATACAGCGGCGACTCAATGCCACCCGCCACCGCCAGATACGCCCGCACCCCCGCCCCCTCAATCCGCCCCACCTTCACCACATCCCCCGCCGCCACTTCCCACACCCCGCCCGCCTCGCCCAGCAGCTCGCCATTGCGCCACAGCTTCACCGCCGCCCCCGTCACCGCGATCCGTGTCGCCGCGTTGAACCGCAGCGTCGGCCCGCTCATCGTCAGCTCCAGCCCCGGCACCCCCTCCGCATTGCCCACCCAGCGATTCGCCAGCCGGAACGCCAGCGCATCAAACGGCCCCGAAGGCGGCACCCCCACCTCCCAATAACCCACCCGCCCCGGCCAATCCTGCACCGTCGTCATCGTCCCCGCCGCCAGCACCTCCAGCGTCCGTGGCCGATAGTCAAAGCTCGCCATGTCCCGCATCGCCACCCCGCCCTCGACAAACAAATCCCACTCCAGCAGCTGCCGCAGATACCGCAAATTCGTCTCGATCCCGCTCACCGCCGATTCCGCCAGCGCCTGCCCCAGCCGCGTCACCGCCGCCGCCCGATCCTCCGCATGCACCATCACCTTGCACAGCAGCGGATCATAAAACGGACTCACCTCACTGCCCGTCTGCACCCAACCATCGCAGCGCGTCCACTCCGGAAAAACCACCTCCGTCAGCAGCCCCGCGCAGGGTCGAAAATTCTGATTCGGATCCTCCGCATACACCCGCGCCTGCATCGCATGACCCTTCGGCTCCGGCGCGCACTCCGGCATCACCCAGTCCGCATCCAGCGCCAGCCGGATCATCCACTCCACCAGATCCACCCCCGTCACCAGCTCCGTCACCCCGTGCTCCACCTGCAACCGCGTGTTCACCTCCAGAAAAAAGAAATCCTCCCGGTCCGCATCATAAATGAACTCCACCGTGCCGGCTGAGCGATATCCAATGCTCTCGCCCAACCGCCGCGCCGCCCCATGCAAAGCCGACCGCACCGCCTCCGACAGCCCCGGCGCCGGCGTCTCCTCCACCACCTTCTGGTTCCGCCGCTGCACCGAGCAATCCCGCTCCCCCAGCGCCAGCACCCGCCCCTGGCCATCGCCAAAAAGCTGCACCTCCACATGCCGGCCACGCTCAATGAACCGCTCCAAAAACACCGCGCCCGACCCAAAGCTCCGCTCGCTCAGCCGCACCACCGACTCAAACTCCCGCCGCAGCTCCGCCGCATCGCGGCACACCTTCATCCCGATGCCCCCACCGCCCGCCGTACTCTTCAGCATCACCGGAAAACCTAACACCTCCGCCGCACTCACCGCCGCCTCCGCATTATCTAACAACCCCGTCCCCGGCACCAGTGGCACCCCCGCCTCACCCGCCAACCGCCGCGCCTCATGCTTCAATCCAAAAGCTAAGATCTGCTCCGGCGTCGGCCCCAGCCAGCGCATGCCCGCCGCCTCGCAGCGACCCGCAAACTCCGTGTTCTCGCTCAGCAATCCATAACCCGGAAACACCGCCGCCGCCCCCGTCTCCCGCCCGATCCTGACCAGCTCCTCCTGCCGCAGATAACTCTCCGCCACCGGCCCCGGCCCAAGGCAAAACGCCTCATCCGCCAGCGCCACATGCGGCGAGTTCACATCCGCCTCCGAATACACCGCCACACTGCGCAGCCCCATCTTCCGACAGGTGCGGATGGCCCGCGCTGCGATCTCTCCCCGGTTCGCTATCAAAATCGTCGCCTTCATAAATTGCTCGTCAGTCCTCAGTCAAAAATCAGCACCTCCACCGGCGTCGGATTCCACCCGTTGCACGGATTGTTCAGTTGCGGGCAGTTGGAAATCAGGCACACCACATCCATCGCCGCCCGCATCTCCACGTAGCGACCCGGTGCCGAGATCCCATCCGCAAAACTCAACTGCCCCGCCGGCGTCACCGGCACGTTCATGAAAAAATTGATGTTGCAGGTGATGTCCCGCTTCGTCAGCTCCACCTGCCACTCCTGCGCCCCGCGAATGAAACTGTCCCGGCACGCATGCATGCACTCCTTGTCATGCGCATACCGCATCGTGTTGCTCTCCCGACTGCACGCCCCGCCCAGCGTGTCATGCCGCCCGCAGGTGTCCGCCACGATTTCTAACATCACATTGCCCTCCGTGCTCATCAGCTTCGTGCCCGTCGTCAAATACAGCGCCCGCTGCGCCTGGATCGTCCCATCCGCCGAGTAACGCTCCGTCGGATCGTCCGCACTGAAAAACAAAGTGTCCGCCGCCTGATTGCCCTCCAGATCCAGAATCCGCAGCGTCTGCCCCGCACGAATCTGATGCACCCACCAGTCACCCGCCGGGATCACCTTTCGATACCCCGCTGCCGACTCCACCAACGCGCTTTCAACAAGATTCATGGCTGCTTCAAAAGATGATAGGTTTGATTGTTCTCCCAGGCCCGCAGGTTCTCTGGCCGCACCGTCAGCGACGCATCGTCAGCCTCCGCCGCCGGTCCCTCGAACACTTCTAACAAAATCTCATTCGCCCGATACTCCGCCCTCGGGTCCAGCGGATGCTGACACGTGTTCAGCACCACCAGCGTGTCCATTTCCAGCCTCAGCTCCACCACGCCACCCGCCGCCGAATGCCCTGGCACAAAACTCAACCGCCCTTCCTCATCCGCCACCACCTTGCTGAACCAATTGATGTTCGGCACCAGATCCTTTTTCCCCAGCCCCCACTTCGCCAGCTCAATCAGGAACGCATCCCGCGCATTGCGCTGCCAGTCGTTGCGCGCCATCTGAAAATCCTTCACCCCATACTTCTCCGCCACCAACCGCGCATCGCTGTGCCCGCACACCGTGTCATGCCAGCCCGCACTATCCGCCGTGATCGACGCCAGCAGCCGCCCCATGTCCGAGTGCAGGCAATACGGCGCGCGCAGATAGAAAATGTGCTGCCCCTTCAGCGTGTCCGGCATGTTGTAGCGCTCCTGCCGCTCCGCCGCGTTGTAGAGCAGCATCCCCACATTGCCCCCGCCTAGCAGGTCCGTCAGCCGCAACCGCTTGTTCTTAGCGATCACCCCCGACCACATCCCCGCGCCCGTCAGCGTTCGCTCATAAATCCGATTCAAATCAGCACTCATCGTCGTGAAAGTCACTTCTTGGATTGATGTTTCGCATGCAGCGGCGGCAGCAGGAAGGGCGTCACCGTTAGATGCGCCGTGATCACCCCCTTGCAGGCCACCAGCTCATCCGTCAGCGCCTGCAGCGTCCGCGCCGGACCCTGCATCAGGATCACCTCCAAAACATGCTCATCCTCCAGCAGCACGTGCTGAGAAGAGATCACCTCCGCGATGTGCTCGCGAAAAATCCGCGTCAGATTCTTCAGCAGCGAGCTCTTCGACTCGTCATACACCAGCGTCAGCGTCCCCGCCAGCACCCCCGTCCCCAGGTCCGCCAAATGCCGCGACTCCTGTTGCCGGATCATCTCCGCAATCGCCTGCGACCGACTGCTAAACCCCCGCTCCGCCGTCATCCGATCCAACGCCTGGAACGTGTCCTCCGGCATCGAAACCGTAATCCGGCGCAAGCCCTCTGTTTCATCCTGATACTTCATACCCCCTCACTTAGCACACCCCATGCCGAGTATGAAGTATTTTTTATTTCGTCATACGTGCTCGCCGGCCGTTAAACCCCACATCCGGCATCCCCACTCACCAGTAACCCCAAAACCAATCCAAACGTCACGCTTGCAAGCCAGCCCAACACCCCCACCCTTGTCACCCGCATGACGCGCTCCTTCCCCCGTCCCCCCAGCTCCCTCGCCACCGACATCCCCAACGCCTGCCGCCAACTCCTCCTCGTCCTCTCTCCCTCCACCGATTCCCCCCGCGCCCAAACTTGGCTACTCGAACGCCTCTTGAACGGTGACCCGTGGCACCTCCACAAAGGCCCATTCACCACCACCCTCGGCCGCGCAGGCCTCGCCTGGGGCACCGGACTCCATCGCTCTTCCCCACCGCCAACCTTCCCCGTCAAAACCGAAGGCGACAAACGCAGCCCCGCAGGCCTCTTCCCCATTCCCCAAGCCTTCGGCATCGCTCCCCCAACCCACGCCTCTCACCTCCGCCTCCCCTACATTCCAATCACCGAGCACACCATCGGCGTCGACGATGTCACCTCAAAGTACTACAACCAAATCGTCGATGACCGCCATGTCCTCCGCGACTGGGTAAGTCACGAAGCGATGATCCGGTACGCCAAACTCTATGAGTGGGGCGCCGTCATCGCCCACAATCCCGATTGCATCCCCGGCCTCGGCTCCTGCATCTTCCTCCACCTCGCTCCTGGAGGCGACCAAGCCACCGCTGGCTGCACCGCACTCAACAACGCAGACCTCCAAACCACCCTCTGCTGGCTCGACCCCGCCAAGCACCCCATCCTCCTCCAAGGACTCGCATCCTGGCAATAGACCGTTTCTCGAAAAGATTGTCGTTTTGATCCGGCGAGCGCAGCGGCCTCAGGGGCAAGGAAGTCGCGCAGCCTGCTATTAAATCAATAACGGGCAAGCGGCTGACGCAGCCAATGAGGCCGCTCCGCCGCCGGGCAAGGTGACAAGACTCTCGAGAACCGGTCCAGATCGTCCCACGATCTCACGCAGTTTTCCACCGCTCTTCACATTCCCTGCCAAACTTGGCACGCGTGATGCTCAATAGAAGTATGAAGTTTGAACAAAATGTTCATACTCGCAAACAGCAAACTCCCTATTGAATCGCGCCTCATGAAAATCCATCGCCTCCTCTCTGCCCTCACCCTGGCTGCCGTGGCCTCCCTCGCCAGTCCCTCCGCCTTCGCCGGCACCACCACCACCTCCGCCAAGGCTCCCGCCCCAGCAATCGAACCCGTCGATGACCCTCTCGGCCTCAAAGCCACCGTCGGCTACGACATGCGCTACTACGTCCGTGGCTTCTGGTTCTCCAATCACAACGTGTGGACCTCCCTCGCCTACTCCACTCCCCTCACCGACAAACTCAGCCTCGACTTCTTCACTTATTATACTCAAGCTTGGACTCCCGTTGAATACAACGAGGTCGATGCGGGCGTCTACATGACTTACGACGCCGGATTTACCAAAGTGACCTTCGGCTACACCTGGTACTACTACCTCAACGGCTTCTTCGGCGACGGACTAGGAACTCAAGACTACTCCCATGAAGTCGGCTTCAACTCCATCACCCCCCTCGGTCCGGTGAACTTCAACTTCGCCTACTACTACGACCTCTACATCGCCGCCAACTACTTCCAAGCTGGCTTCGACACCACCATCCCCGTCACAGACAAAATCGCCATCATCCCATCCGCCGTCGTCGGTTACAACGTGGGCGACTACTACTCCCTCGGCACTGCAGACACCAGCTTCAACCATATCGGCCTCCGCATCGATGTCCCCATCACCCTCACCAAAACCGCCACCCTCACTCCTTACATCGCTGCGAACTTCTCCCTCGAAGGCAAGGAAGGCGTCAACACCATCGAAGGCAAAAACGAACTCTGGGGCGGCGTCGCTCTCAGCGTCACTTTCTAAGCTCACTCCTCCCTCCAACCCCCTTCAATCATCCTCATGAATCCAAAACGTTTCCTTCCGTTGATGGTGGTGGCAATGCTCGGTCTGGCCTGCGGGCCGGGCCGGGCTGAGCCTCTCAAAATCGGTTACTCCGACTGGCCCGGCTGGGTCGCCTGGGAAATCGGCATCCAAAAAGGCTGGTTCAAAGAAGAAGGCGTCGAAGTCGACTTCCAATGGTTCGACTACGTCCCCTCCATGGATGCCTACGTCTCCGGCAAAATCGACGCCGTCGGCATGACCAACGGCGACGCTCTCGTCACCGGCGCCACCGGCAAACCCTCCGTCGCCTTCCTCCTCAATGACTTCTCCAACGGCAATGACATGGTCGTCGCCGCTCCCGGCATTGAAACCCTGGCCGATCTCAAGGGCAAAAAAGTCGGCCTCGAAGAAGGCTTCGTCCCCCACTTGCTCCTGCTCTCAGGCCTCGAAAAAGCAGGCATCAGCGCGGATTCCGTCACGGTCGTCAATACGCCCACCAACGAGACACCCCAGGTCATGGCCTCCAAAGCCGTCGACGCCATCTCCGCCTGGCAGCCCAGCTCCGGTCAGGCTCTCAAGGCGGTCCCCGGCTCCAAGCCCATCTTCACCTCCGCCGATGCTCCCGGCATCATCTACGACCTGATGTACGTCTCCCCCGAAAGCCTCGAAAAACGCCGTGCTGATTGGATGAAAGTCGTCAAAGTCTGGTACCGCATCGCTGATTACATCCGCGATGAAAAGAACCTCGACGACGTCCTCAAAATCCTCTCCGCTCGCGTCAAAGTCACCCCCGAAGAATACGAGCCCTTCCTCAAAGGCACCTACATCCTCACCCTCGAGGAAGTCATCAAACATTGGGGCCAAAGCGACGACCTCAAAACCATCATCGGCTCCTCCAAAAAGGTCGATGACTTCAACGTCAAATTCGGCGTCTACGACAAACCCCAAGACCTCGCCAAATACCTCGATCCCTCCCTCACGCTAGAACTCGCCAAAGAAAAAGGCATCGCTCCCTGATCACCGCTTCACCCACGGCGCGGTCCCATGACCGCGCCGTTCCTCCGCCAGCCTACCTTTCGCGCCTCCCAACTCCATGCGCCCTCTGGCTTCCCTCTTCAAAGGCTGGTTCCTCATCCGCCGCGACCTCTCCTCCTCACGTCGCCTCTTCCTCACCGCCGTCTCCTTCGTCCTCCCCCTCGCCCTCTGGTGCCTCGTCTCCTACGTCGACTGGATCTGGCATCCCGACATCAAACTCCAGCTCTCCTCCGAGCGCGAAGGCAACAGCACCGTTTTCACCGCTGGTGATCACATCAGCCCCGGCTACTACCAGGAAATGGTCGTCGCCACCCGCGCCGAAAACACCCGCCTCCTCGCCTCCACTCCCCCACCCAAATCCTCCAAACGCGCCAATCAAAAACTCCTCCGCCAGCTCGCCCCCGTCGCCATCTCCCACGACTGGCTCCCCTACACCGAAGCGCAAAACGACGCCTCCATCTACCACCTCTGGCGCGACATCGCCACCGGCACGAAAATCCCAACTGATCCAGCTCTCACCCCGGAGAACCTCGACATCGTCAAACAAAACTGGGCCCAGCTTGCCCCCCTCGCTGCCGACTTCTCCCTCGCCTCCTTGCCCGAGACTCCCCTCCTCAAACTCATCCCCCAGGGCCTCCCCGCCAACCCCGTCTACCTCCCCGCCCCCCACGAAGTCTGGCGCTCCGGCTGGCGCGATTTCAAAGCCGTCCCCCCCGAGGGCGAGCTCAGCATGACCCAGCGCTACCAGCACTCCCTCCGCGTCATCCTCCTCGGCTTCTTCTGGGCCTGCGTGGTCGGTGTGCCCATCGGCATCCTCTGCGGCGTGTTCGACTTCTTCTCCAAACTCTTCGAGCCCTTTGTCGATTTCTTCCGCTACATGCCCGCCCCCACCTTCAGCACCCTGCTCGTCGCCGTACTGCTCGCTGGCGATGCGCCGAAGATCGCGCTCGTTTTCATCGGCACCGTCTTCCAAATGATCCTCGTGGTCTCCAAGACCACCCGCCTGCTCGATCCCTCCCTCCTCGAAGCCGCGCAAACCCTCGGTGCCAGCCCCAAACAAATGCTCACCCGTGTCGTCATTCCCGGCATCCTCCCCAATCTCTACAACGACCTCCGCATCCTCCTCGGATGGGCCTGGACCTGGCTCGTCATCGCCGAACTCATCGGCGTCAAAAGCGGTCTCACCGAGTTCATCGAAACCCAGGGCCGCTTCCGCAACTTCGACCGCGTCTTCCCCGTCATCATCCTCATCGGCGTCACCGGCTTCGTGACCGATCAAATCCTCTCCTGGCTCCACGGCATCATCTTCCCTTGGACCGGTCGCGGCAACCCCATCGCCCAGACCTTCTTCCGCATCCTCTTCTGGCCCTTCCGCCAAATCTCCAAACTCAGCGACCGCGCAGGCACCCCCACCTGATTTCCCTTTCCCCCGCTCATGGCCGCCGCCCTTCAACTTCCTTCCTACCTCGAACAAAGCCCCGAGGTCGCCTCCCGCTTCGAACGCCTCCGCCAACGCCCCGTCGCCCTCGAAGTCTCCGGCCTCACCAAAACCTTCGAAACCACCCGCGGCACCGTAACCGCCCTCTCCGAGGTCTCCTTCTCCGTCCACAAACGCGAGTTCATGTGCGTCATTGGCCCCTCCGGCTGCGGCAAATCCACGCTCGCACGCGTCCTCGCCGGACTCGAAGCCCCCACCTCAGGTGACGTCCGCGTTTACGGCCAGCCCGTCTCCGGCCCCGGCCCTGATCGCGGTATGGTCTTCCAGTCCTACACCCTCTTCCCCTGGCAAACCGTCAAACAAAACGTCATGTTCGGCCCTCTCATGGCCGGCGGCTCCCGCAACTCCGCCGAAGCAGAAGCCCGCCAGTGGATCGAACTCGTCGGCCTCACTAAATTCGAAAACGCCTACCCCCAGCAGCTCTCCGGCGGCATGAAACAACGCGTCGCCATCGCCCGCGCTCTCGCCAATCAACCCCGCGTCCTCTTCATGGACGAACCCTTCGGCGCCCTCGATGCCCAGACCCGCTGCCAGATGCAGTCCCACCTCCTCGACATCTGGAAAAATGTCGACATCACCATCGTCTTCATCACCCACGACCTCGATGAAGCCGTCTTCCTCAGCGACCGCATCCTCGTCCTCGATCCCCACCCCGGTCGTGTCCGCGAAATGATCGAAGTCCCCGTCCCGCGCCCCCGCCACAACGACCAATTGTTTGAACCCTCCTTCATGGCCGTGCGCAAGCACATCGACAACCTGATCCACCCCCCCGGCCAGGAGCATCACAAAGAAAACCCCGTTCTCCGCCTCGTCGCTCGCGATCCGGACGTCGTCTAGACCCCTCATTTCCCGATCAACGAAGTCCCATACCCAAAACCCTTCATACTTTTCACCCAACAAATATGACAACGCCCATCGACATCCCAGCCCTTCGCGACCAATACAAAGCTCAAGGCGTCAAATACTGCATCGGCGCTTTCGTTGACATCCACGGCGTGCCCAAAGGCAAGTTTGTCCCCATCGACCACTTCGAGGACTTCGCCGCTGGCTCCGAGCTCTATACCGGCTACGCCCTCGACGGCGTTGGCCAGCGACCCAACGACGACGAAATCAACTCCGTGCCCGACCTCACCCGCGGCTGCATCCTGCCCTGGAACAAAGAAGTCGCCTGGTTCCCCGCCGACAACACCTTCCACGGCCAACCCTACGAAGTCAGCACCCGCGTCGCCCTCAAAAAACAACTCGCCGCTGCCGCAGAAATGGGCTTCGGCTTCAACCTCGGCATCGAGTGCGAACTCTACGTCGTCAAACACACCCCCGGCGGCCCGCTCGAAATCCCCAACCCCGATGACGACCTCGCCAAAGCCTGCTACGACGTGAAGCGCTTCCTCGACCGCTACACTTGGCTGGACAAAATGGCCTCCGCCATCAATCACCTCGGTTGGGACCTCTATTCGCTCGACCACGAAGATGCCAACTCCCAGTTCGAGTTCGACTTCAAATACGCTGACGGCCTTACCATGTGCGACCGCTTCGTTTTCTTCCGCCTCATGGCCAAGCACTACGCAGCCGAGGAAGGCCTTCTCGCCACCTTCATGCCGAAACCCTTCCACAACCGCACCGGCAGCGGCGCGCACTTCAACATGTCGCTGTTCGATTTGGAAAGTGGCGACAACCTCTTCAAACGCCCCCATGCCGAAGACCCGCGCGGCCTCGGCGTCAGCGAGACCGCCTACCACTTCATCGCCGGCGTCCTCCGCCACGGCCCCGCCCTCTGCGCCGCCTTCGCCCCCACCGTCAACTCCTACAAACGCCTCGTCCGCCGTGGCCTCATGTCGTACTTCTCCTGGGCTCCCGTCTTCAACAGCTACGGCCGCAACAACCGCACCAATTCCGTCCGCGTCCCCATGGCCGGCGGCCGCTGCGAAAGCCGCAACGCCGATGCCGGCTGCAACCCCTACCTCGCCGCCGCCCTCGTTCTCGCCGCCGGTCTTGAAGGCGTCCGCGAAAAACTCGACCCCGGCAATCCGCAGGAAGACAACCTCTACGAACTCACCCCCGAGCAACTCGCCACCCGCGGCATCTGCGAACTCCCCCGCACCCTCGACGAAGCCGTCAAAGCCTTCGCCGCCGACCCCCTCGTCGAGCAAGTCCTCGGCACCGAACTCCGCAGCGAATTCATCACCTACAAAACCGAAGAATGGCGCCAATACCACCA
>JAIYDW010000079.1 GCA_027487315.1 Verrucomicrobiaceae bacterium
AAGATTCCGTGTGATGTGCTGGTGGAAGCGACGAATTCGATTGTGGCGGCTTATGATTACTGCCAGGCAGCGATCGAGCGGAAGGCGCATTGTGTGCTGATGAATGCGGAGGTGGACGCGATTTTGGGGTATTTGCTGAGGGATGCGGCGGCGCGGCAGGGTGTGGTGGTGACAAGTGATGCGGGGGACCAGCATGGGGTGCTGTCGCGGATGATGGAAGAGATTGAGATGTGGGGGTTTGAGATCACTCAGGCGGGGAACATGAAGGGGTTTTTGGAGCGGCACCGGGATCTGGAAGGCACGGTGGAGGTGGCGAAGAAGCTTGGGTTGAGTCCGGTGCAGTGTTTGGCGTATACAGACGGGTCCAAGTTGAACATTGAGATGTCCGTGATTGCCAATGAGTATGGATTGATTCCGACGGTGCCCGGGATGGAGGGGCCGCGGGCGGATAAGGTGGAGGATGTGGTCAATCTTTTTGATTTTGACAGTTATGGCGGCAAGGGGCGTGTGGACTATGTGCTGGGGGCCAAGCAGCATGGGGGCGGTGTTTATGTGGTTGGACGCTGCGACGATGGCTTTCAGCAGGGGTATTTGAATTATTACAAGGTGACGAACAAGCATCCTTACTTCCTGTTCCTGAGGCCCTATCATTTGTGTCATTTGGAGACGCCGCGGGCGGTGGCTCTGGCTGCTTTGTATGGTAAGGCCGTGTGCACGATGAAGATGGGGCGGGTGACGGATTGTTTCGCGTATGCGAAGCGCGATTTGAAGCCGGGCGATCGGGTGGAGCACGCGATCGGGAGTGATGAGGTTTATGGATTAATCATGGAGGCGAAGCCAGCGGATGCGGCGAATCTGGTGCCACAAGGGGTGCTGGATGTGGAGGGAAGTCCTGAACGGCCGGTGATTCGGCGTGCGGTGCTGAAGGATCAGCCGGTGTCTTGGGATGATGTGGAATTGCCAGCGAGCCGGATGGCGGAGTTGTGGGAGAAGCAGAAGCCGTTGCTGTGAGCGGGGGCTGTGATCGGTAACAAGTGATCAGTGATCAGCGGCCGGTTTCGGTGGCTGGTGAGTTGAGGGTTTGGGGGCAATGGAGAGGGGGTGTTTGTTGAAGATGCAGATTTTTTCGTTTGCATGATTCAATAATTATGGAAAATTTACTCATTACAATTGCTTGATATGCATTGTAGCCAACCATTAGCTCATCCTCATTGTATGTTTAACGGAAAAGCACTTTTGATTATTGGGATCGCCTTGTCTTTGTGGGGGCGCAGTTTGACGCATGATGACCGGGCGGCGGTTGGTCTGAAGAAGGCGGGGCAGATTGCGCTTCGGACAGGGACTGGGGCGATATCGCTGTCGGCTTCAGAAGGTCAGATGGCGCTAGGCGAGAAGTATGCTTGGGAGTATAAAGCGAGAGAATTGGATGAGGCGAGCAAGAATAAATCCGATCACTCCGGCTTTCATTTTTCGTTCAAAAAGGGGATGGATTGGCAGATCCGGATGCCGATTTTTGTGATTGGTGGGTTGGCCTGTGCGATCATGTTTTTCCAGGCGAAGTCGGCGAGGGATTGATCAAACTCATCCGCCGGATTGGCCGGGGGGACTGATGAGGTGGCGGAGGGCCTGCTGGAGGTGCGGGCTTTGCTCTGCGGCTTGGTAGATGCGATTGGGGTGGCTGCGGATTTGGCAGAGGAAGTGGTAGGCAGCGAGGGCTTCGAATCCGGCGTTGAGTGAGCCGTTCATGGGGAGGTAGGAGTTGCCGGTGACGGTGACGTTTTCGACGAGGCCGTAGGGTGGGAAGAAGCCGATGCGTCGGAGGTCGCCAATGAGGTTGAGGATGTCCTGGGGGCGCTCCCGAAGGCAGGCGCTCATGAGGAAGTAGTGGGGGTGGATGAGGTTTTGGCCGCGGAGTGCGGTGCCGCAGACTTGGTAGGAATTGCCGATTTCGTTTTCGCCGGCGGAGAGGCCATAGAGGCCGATTTCGTGGGCGAGGGTGCCGCGCCAGTAGCGGTTGATGTAGTCCTGCTGCTCCTTGAGATGGCGGGAGCGTGCGGTGCGCCACGCGGTAGCGGAGACGGTGTCGGGAATATCCGTGTCGAAGTTGGGGAAGAAGAGGCTCTGGAGTTCGGCGATGAAGCCGGTGCCCTGCCAGGGTTTGCCTGGGTGATCGATGATGAGTTTGAGGGGGAGTGCAGATGGATCTGAGAGGTGGCGGAGGAGGAGGACCAGCATGGTTTCACCGCCCCAATCGCTCCAGCCGTGGGGGAGGAGCGTGGTGGCGTCGGTTTGGAGACCGTGGGTGATGGTGCCGTCGGGGAGGAGCAGGCGGGAGAAGGGGATTTGGCGGATGCGATTCAGGATAGCGGCTTCGGTTTCCAAGTCGTCGAGCATGCGTGCGGCGATGAGCATGGACTGGTAGTAGATGGCGCTGTCGATAGTGCTGTATTCGGTGCCGGGGTGGATGCGGTAGCGGCCATCGATGTGGCGGGCAAAATGGGGGAGGAGGCCGAGGGGGGCATCGAGGGCGGCGACTTGGGCGTGAATTTCGCGAAGGATTCGGCGCGCGTTTTCCGGGGTGACGATGGCGAGTTCGGGGGAGGCGGCGGCGGCGGTGGCGAGGGCGAAGAGGCCGGTGGTTGGGACGGTATCGAAAGCGCCGGGTTCGGTATGGGCGCGGTCACGGACGAGGCCTAGGCCGCCTTCCTGGCAGCGGGCGATTTTGGCGTAGGACGTGAGGAAGGCGTAGTGGGCGAGGTCGGGGTTGGGGAAGCGAAAGCCGAGGGAGAGGCGATTGATGGAGATGTCGGAGCCGGGTTCGGCGGTCCAGTTGAGGAATTTGGCTTGCTGGAGTTGATTGGGGTCGAGGGGGAGGGTGGTCGGAGTGAAGGCGGAATCTTTGAGGGTGATGATTTGCGACCAAACTGAGGTACCCTCGGGGTTTTGGATTTCGAGTTTGAGGTTGCCGGTGCCGGCGGCAATGACTTGGAGGGTGTCGATTTTGGGTTGGTGCGGGGGTTCGATCCAGGCGGGGGAGGGGGCGGTGAAGTTGAGGGTGCGGCCGGACTCCCGAGCGAGGCCTGCGAGGCAATGCCACATGCCGGCCCAGGCGTCGGGTTGCTGGCGGAGATTGGCGCGGATGACGTTTTCACGCCAACTGATGTCGTAGGCAGCGGGGCCATGGAAGCCGAAGTCGGTGCCGATGTGGGTGTAGTTGACGAAGGAGTTGACCCGACGTGTGCCTTCGATGTAGACGGGGGGTTCGCCCGGGGGATTGTGGCTGAAGTATTGCTGAACGGTCTGCCAGACGAGGTTGTTTGGAGGGGGTTCCTGGGCGTGCATTTCCGACCCTGCGGCCAACGATCCGGCGGCAAGGGTCAGGTTTCGGAGGCGACGTGCGACTGAGTGAAACATGCGACGAATTGAGATCGTGCCGATCAACCTCAATGCATTTCTACGGCGCAGGATCCGAGACCGTTGCGGAAATAGTTGAATTGCACGTTGGGATGGTCTGCCAGAAGGGACATGGGGACGGAGGAGTCGGCGATTCTTTTGGAGATCATGAGTGCGGTGAGGCGCTGGCCGAGGGGATTGTCGTGCAGGCCGGCCTGCCAGATGGAGACTTTTTCGGCCATCCAGGTTTCCTTGGGGCCGACGGTGATGGCCATTTTGGGGACCATGGTGATGTTGCCGCCGCCGGAGGTGCGGGCGTTTTGAGCGAGGGTGACGGGATGGAGTTCGACGACGCGGGTGGAGAGTTTGCGATACTCGGCGGGAGTGGGGGGCTCGGTTTTGTATTTGCCGGTGCGTTTGACGGGGTCGTTGAAGGCCCAGTGTTTGATATCGCCCTGGCCGCCTTGCATGACGATGCAACGGACGCCGGAGGTCCAGCTTTTGGAGTAGTTGGTGACGTCTGCTTTTGGGAAATGCATCTGGCTGTCAGGCATGACGAGGCGCTTGGGGATGCGATTGAAGCAGAGTTCGCGGTCGGCGCGTTCGAAGGAGAGAGGGTGCTCCATGGAGACTTCTTTTTCGGTATCGGGATCGTACCATTCGTCCATGCCCCAGAAGTGACTGCTTTTGAGGGAAATGCCGAGTTCGGTGACGAGGCGGGCGACGAGAGGGAGTTGTTCGGTGGGGCCGATGGGGCCGCAGATACCGGCGGGGTTATCGTCGGTGGATTGCTGCCAGGCGTGAATGTATTCGAGGGCCTGGGTGAGGTAGAAGTCCTCAAGGGTGTCGTACATGACGACTTTGAAGCCTGGGCGTGAGAGTTGGCGGAGGTCGCGCTCGGTGAGGCGGGCGGCGTCGTTGATGAGGTCGGAATCGAGGGTGGTGTAATCCCACCAGTCGGGGGCGATGTGGCTGAGTTGGCGTGACATGGTTGTGGGAGGGAGGAGGGGTAAGGAGGGGAGGTTGAACGTAACGAAGTGAGAGTATCGTCGCGGTGGGGGGGCGGGGGCAAGGTTAAAAGTGGGGAGGGTGCTGGGACGAGGAAATAGAAGGCAGTTATCCCGCTGAAACTACAAAAAGACGAGGTTGCGCGGTAGAAATTTCAGGGCTAACTTAGGTTTAGGTTTGTGCTAATCTTCGATGTCACATTTTAGATTGATTGCTTTCGTCACGGCTGGCTCCGCTTTTTTGGGGGCGGTGGCGCTGGGTGAGGGAGTGTCGTTTTCGCGGCAAATCAGGCCTCTTTTGACGAAGCATTGCGGGGCGTGTCATGGGGCGGACTCGAAGGCAAGGAAGGCGGATTTGAGGTTGGACACGAAGGAAGGATTGCTGCATCCGGAGGTGGTGGTGCCGGGCGAGGTTGAGAAGTCGGCTTTATTGGATCGGTTGGTTTCGAAGGACCCGGAGGAAGTGATGCCGCCACCGGATAAAGGTGATCCTTTGACGGCTGAGGAGGTGGAGTTGATTCGGAGATGGGTGAAGGAGGGAGCGGTTTATGAGGGGCACTGGGCCTTTGCGCCGGTGGTGAAACCGAAGGAACCGGAGGTGGTGGGGGAGGATGCGTCTTGGAAGCGGTCGAGTTTGGATGCGTTTGTGATGAAGGCGATGCGGGCGGAGGGAATGAGGCCAGCTGAGGAGGCTGGGTCGGAGGTGTGGTTGAGGCGGGTGACGCTGGATTTGACGGGGTTGCCGCCGATGCTGGAGGAGTTGGATGCGTTTTCGAAGGCGTGCGAGGTGGATGCGGTGGGAGCCAAGAAGGCGGTGGTGGATCGTTTGCTGGCATCGCCAGCTTATGGAGAGAAGATGGCGAATGACTGGCTGGATGTGGCGCGGTATGCGGACACGTATGGGCGGCATGAGGATGCTGATTGCGTGACGTGGCCGTATCGGGACTGGGTGATCAAAGCGTTCAATGAGAACCTGCCATTTGATGATTTTGTGACGTGGCAAACGGCGGGGGATTTGCTGCCGAACCCGACGAAGGATCAACTGGTGGCGACGTGTTTCAATCGGTTGCCGCAGCAGTCTAATGAAGCGGGGAGCAATCCGGAGGAGTTTCGGATTGATCAGGTGAATGACCGTGTGAACACGACGAGCACGGCGTTTTTAGGACTGACGATGGAGTGCTCGCGCTGTCACGATCACAAGTATGATCCGATGACGACAAGGGATTACTATGGGCTGTCGGCGTTTTTCAACAACATTGATGAGTTGGGATTGTTTGCGGTTTATACGGGAGGGGTGCCGGCGCCTTCGATCCTGCTGCATGGGCCGGAGCAGGAGAAGCGGTTGGGAGAGTTGAAGGGGGAGATGGCGGCGTTGGAAAAGGGGATGGAGGCGGAGCGGAGTCTGGCACGTGGGCGATTTGAAGAGTGGTTGAAGACGGCGCAGCCACCGAGAGTGATGCCGAAGAAATCGGGTTGGGAGAGGTTGGTCAGCTGGTTTGAGAAGGCTCCACCGCCGATGGTGGAAGGGACGAAGCCGGAGGTTCGATACACGTTCGATAGTTTATCAAAGAAGGTGCTGAAGAACGAAGGCACGGTGGAAGAAGACGGAGAGGTGAGGTTGAATGCGAAGGTGGCGGCTGGACGATTTGACAAGGGGTTGGTGTTGGAGGGGGACAATGCGGTGTTGATCAAAGGGGTGCCTGAACTGAGGCGGTATGAGGCGTTTAGTTTCGGTGTTTGGGTGAAGCCGCTTTCAAGGATGGAGCGGGCGGTGCTGGTGCATCGGAGCCGGTCAGGTGTTGATGCGGCCTGCCGGGGTTTTGAAATGGTTTTGGATGGAATGAAACCGAGTTTTGCCTTGGCGCATTTTTCTCCGGGGAACGAGATTCGGATTCGTGACGGGCGGGAGATTCCGGTAGGAGAGTGGACGCATCTGGCGGGGGTTTATGATGGAAGCAGTCGAGCAGCGGGATTGCAGTTGTTTGTGAATGGGGTGGAGGTTGAAGCTGAGGTGGTGCATGACAAGCTTTACCGCGACATCGTGTATCGCGCCGAGTGGGGTGATGAAGCGGGCAAGGATGGGGTGACCTTGGCGCTGGCGGTGGGAGGGCGTTTTAATGACGCGTCGTTCAAGGACGGGCTGGTGGATGAGTTTGTCTTTCATCGCCGTCGTTTGAGTGCTCCCGAGGTGAAGCAGATCGCTGGGTTGCCTGATGATTCGAAGGCGGAGGATTGGTTTGAGTGGTATCTGAGGGAATTGGACGAGCCGACGAAGGCGAAGTTGGCAGTGTTGGAGAAGCTGAGGCAGGAGGAGAACGAATTGTCCATTCAAGCGGTGGAACTGATGGTGATGGAGGAGAAGAAGGGGGCGCGGCGTGAGACGCATATTCTTGAGCGAGGTCAGTTTAATCAGCCTGGGAAAATGGTGACGGCGGACACACCGGGCTTTTTGCCGCCGATGCCGAAGGATGCTCCGAGGGATCGCTTGGGTTTGGCGAAATGGTTGACGGCTCCGGAGAATCCATTGACAGCACGGGTGGAGGTGAACCGGATTTGGCAGATGTTTTTTGGCAGGGGATTGGTGGAGACGACGGAGGATTTTGGGGTGCAGGGCAAGATGCCTGAGAATCCGGAGCTGCTTGATTGGTTGGCGGCGCAGTTCATGGACGGGGGATGGGATGTGAAGGCGATGTGCCGGGAGATTGCCTTGTCGGCGACGTATGGGCAGTCCGCGGTGCCGAGGGATAGGGCATGGATGGAGAAGGATCCTGACAATGCCTTTTTAGCCAGAGGACCGAGGCAGCGATTGGGGGCGGAGGAAGTGCGTGATCTGGTGCTGGCGGCGTCGGGGATGCTGAACACAAAAGTGGGTGGTCCGAGTGTGAAGCCGTATCAGCCGGCGGGGCTTTGGAATGAGGCGGGGACGCAGCACACGTATCACCAAGATCATGGGGAGAACCTTTACCGGCGGAGTTTGTACACGTTTTGGCGGAGGACGATGCCGCCAGCGAACATGACGGTGTTTGACGCGCCGACGCGGGAGTTTTGCAAAGTGAGACGGGAGAATACGGCGACGCCGATGCAGGCGTTGGTGTTGATGAATGACGTGCAATTTTTGGAGGCGGCGCGCTTTTTGGCGATGGCGCTATTGGAGGAGCCGGTGGAGGGGAGGGCGGAGCGGGCGTATCGTTTGCTGACGAGTCAGAGGGCGGGGCCGGAGCAGGTGAGCAAGTTGGCGAAGTATGTGCAGGGTGAGCGCGTGCGATTTGAGGCGAAGCCGGAGGCGGCGAAGGCGTTTTTGGCGGCGACGGGTGAGGCTCCATTGAAGGAGGGGGTCAATCAGGCGGATTTGGCGGCGACGACGTTGATGGTGAGGCTGCTTTTGGGGTTTAGTGAGACGACATTCAAACCTTAGCCCGTATGCTCTTTTCCCGTTCAAATTCATTATGCTCAGGGTCGGGTGATGTCCAGAATTGGACGCGGCGTCAGTGGTTGTCTAGCAGTGGGTATGGACTGGGTGGGGCGGCCTTGGCGGAGTTGCTGCAACCTTCGGGAACGGCGGAGGGGGCTTTGGCGGGGTTGCCGCATTTTGAGCCGAAGGCGAAGCGGGTGATTTTTTTGTTCATGTCGGGCGGGTTCTCGCAGTTTGAGAGTTTTGATCCGAAGCCGCTGTTGGAAAAAAGGCAGGGGGAGAATCTGCCGGACTCGGTGCGTGGGGGGCGTCCGGCGTTGGGGATGTCTGCGAATCAGGCGGGGCTGCCGATGGTAGGCTCGGCGTTCAAGTTTGCGCAGCATGGCCAGTCGGGCGCTTGGGTGAGTGAGTTGTTTCCGCATCTGGCGGAGGTGGTGGATGAGTTGAGTTTTATTCGGTCGATGTATTCGGAGGCAGTGAATCATGATCCGGCGCTGACGTTTATGCAGACGGGGGCGCCGTTGCCGGGGCGACCTTCATTGGGGGCGTGGTTGAACTATGGGTTGGGCAGCGAGAACAAGGATTTGCCGGCCTACATTTCGATGGTGTCATTGCGGCCGGTGGACCAGCCGTTGTCATCGCGGCTATGGGACAGCGGCTTTTTGCCGACGCAGTATCAGGGGGTGCAGTTTCGCTCAGGGAAGGAGCCGGTGTTGTATTTGGACAATCCGAGTGGGTTGAAGGATGCGGATACGAGGCGGATGCTGGATGTGCTGAAGGAGTTGCATCAGGAGCAGGCGGCGAAGGTGGGAGAAGCGGAGATGGAGGCGCGGATCGAGCAATTTGAGATGGCTTATCGGATGCAGACATCGGTGCCGGAGGCGACGGACATTGGGAGTGAGCCTGCGGAGGTGAAAGCGCTCTATGGGGCTGATGTGGAGAAGGCTGGGAGCTTTGCGGCGAACTGTTTGCGGGCTCGGCGTTTGGTTGAGCGGGGGGTGCGGATGGTGCAGTTGTTTCATCCCGGCTGGGATCATCATGGCGCGCTGAAGGTGGGTTTCCCAGTGGGGGCGAAGGAGGTGGACCAGGCTTGCGCGGGCTTGTTGAAGGATTTGAAGCAGCGGGACATGCTGAAGGACACGCTGGTGGTGTTTACGAGTGAGTTTGGGAGGACGTGTTACAGTCAGGGAAGGATCTCGAAACAGACGGGCGACTATGGGAGGGAGCATCATCGGGATTGCTTCACGGCGTGGATGGCCGGGGGTGGGGTGAAGCCGGGGGTGGCGTATGGAAGCACGGATGAGTTTGGATATCAGGTAGCGGAGAACCCGGTGCATGTGAATGATTTTCACGCGACGATTCTGCATCTGATGGGGATCAACCATGAGCGGCTGACTTATGCGTTTCAGGGTCGGAATTTTCGCCTGACCGATGTCGGTGGCAGGGTGGTGAAGGGCTTGCTGGCTTAGAGCCATTATGGCCAGGGTTCGCCGTCCAGGGTGGTGTTGGTGGTGGGGTGGTCGCCTAGCAGCTTGAGGGTGATGTTTGAGAGGGTGCAGGAGTCGAGGGTGAGGGTGGTATCGGGTGAGGAATCGAAGGAGTGAGGGGTTGGGCCGTTGCCGGTGACGGTGACGTTTTTGAGCAGGCAGGTGGTGTGCAGTGGGGAGCGGGATTTGAGGTCGGTGCCCGGGCGGAGGGTGAAGGCGTTAGGAGCGCTGGCGATGAGGCGGCAATCTTCGAGGTGATGGGCGCGACCGGAGAGGAAGACTTCGACGCTGATGCTGTCGCGGAACTCGCAACGGAGGTAGCGGGTTTCAGCGGCGTTGACGTCGGCGATGGCGTGATCATTGCCCCAGAAGAGGCCGTCTTCGACAGTGGTTTGAGAGGCGTCGTGGGCGCTGAAGCCTTCGTCGAAGCATTCGTAGGCGCTGATTTGGGAGGCATGGAAACCGCGGCAGTCGCCGTGGATGTTGAAGCCGTCGTTGAGGGCGTGGCGGGTGTTGAGGTTGCGGATTTTGATGTCGCGGCAGGTGCCGCTGGTGGCGACGCCGGCGGTTCGGACGGACCATTCGAGTTGGGCGAGGGGTTGGGAGGTGCGGACGTAGAGCCAGCCGGTTTCGCCGTCGATGGGTTGCCAGGCGAACTCGCCTTCGGGCATTTGATGGGGATCGGGGAAAGGGGTGTTGAGAGAGGGGGAGCGTTGCATGCGCTGGGCTTTGCCATTGAAGATGAGCAGGTGGCGCTTCATGGCGGGCTCGGTGAGTTTGCGCCGGTGAAGGGTGGGTTCGATTGGTTCCCAGCCTTCGGTGGGGATCGGGTCGGCTCCGGTGAGGGTGACGCCGTTGCCTTCGATGGTGATGCCTGAGTCGTTGCGCAGGGTGATCATTTGGCGATAGACGGCGCCTGCGGGATGAAGATGGATGACATCGCCGGGCAGGGCGAGGTCGACAGCGGTTTGGACGGAGGGGAGGGGGCTTTCGGGGGAGCCGTCCGGGGAATCGATTTTTGATTCGGGATTGATGTGCCAGTCTTTGGCTGAGGCAGGAGCGAAGAGACCCAGGGCGAGGATCGCGAGGAGAAGGGTCGTGGAGAGCCGTTTCACAGAGGATGCAACGGGATTAAGAGCGTCTTCTTGCGGCGACGGCCAGAGGTTGGGTGCTGATGTCGACCTGGCAGCCTTTGCCGACGGTATCGAAGAGCCAGACGATGTCGCGAGAGGCCATGCGGACGCAGCCGAAGCTGGCGGGAGTGCCGAGGCGGGCTTCTTCGGGGGTGCCGTGGATGTAGATGTAGCGGCTGTAGGCGTTGGCGTTCCAGCGTTCTTTGCCTTTGAGCCAGAGGATGCGGGTGACAATGGGATCGCGACCGGGGGCGTTGACGGGGACGATTTCGCCGGTGGGGCGGCGGCTTTTGAATTTCATGCCCATGGGCTGACCGGCGCCGATTTTTTCGGCGATTTCGAGTCGGCCCAGAGGGGTGCCGTTGGAGCCGGGGATGTCACCGAGGGCAAAGCGGGAGGTGGAGATGGGGAAGGTGGCGAGGAGTTGCTCCTTTTTGAAGACGGCCATGCGCTGTTCGGGGACGGAGACGATGATGCGGTGGCTGCGGTCGGCGCAAGAGGAGAGCAGAGCGAGGCTGGTGGCCAGGAGGAGAAGGGCGGGTCGGGGGACGAGCGACATGGAACAGTGTAGCGCAAGTTGCGTCCGAGGAAAGGGGAGCGATTTGGGTTTGTCTGTGCGAAACGGGTGCTACAATGGGAGGGCCGTTTTGGGGAGAAAAAGAAGCAGCTCTGCCGGGATGGTCATCAGGAAAAAAACCCCCAAAACCTGAAACCAAGGGAACCGACAGAGCTGTTAATCTGAATTAAAACAAATGGACCCAGTCTTTGCCAAGAAAATAATGAGTGTGGATGCAATTAGATGGTTCGGGAGGGTGAAGCGTCTGGTGGTGACGGGGGGCGGGATGGTTTTTGCGATGATGATGGAAGCGGAGGCGGAGGCTCAGTTGGGTGGAGCGGTGAAGCAGGTGATCGTGGCGACCGCGGCGGATTGGGATTCGAATCGGGCGGTGATGCAGTGTTATGAGCGGGGGTCGGTGCGGGAGGCTTGGAGGCCGTTGTTGGGACAGGGGGTGCCGGTTTTGCTGGGGCGTGAGGGATTGGCTTGGGGTCGGGGGGTGTTTCAGGTGCCGCAGAATGGGGTGCCGATGAAGAAGGAGAAGGACTGGCGGGCACCGGCTGGGGTGTTTCAGTTGGGGATGCTTTTTGGGTATGCAGGGGGAGCGCCGGGTGGGGCGGTGTGGCCGTATGTGCAGGTGGGGAAGTGGGATGCGTATGTGGATGACTCGAGCAGTCCGTATTACAATCGGCATGTGCGGGTGAGACCGGACCAAGTGCCGCCTTGGTTTGAGAAGCAGCGGATGCGGCTGGGGGATGCGGCTTACAAGTGGATGCTGGAAATTCGGCACAATCAGAATCCGGCGGTGCCGGGGGGAGGCAGTGCGATTTTCTTTCATGTGCGTCGGGGACCGGACAAGCCGAGCGCTGGGTGTACGACGATGGCGGTGGAGCATCTGGAATGGATGATTCGGTGGTTGAGGCCGGAGGATTCGCCGCATTACGTGCTGCTGCCGAGGGCGGAGTATGGGGCGTTGCGAGAGGGATGGCGGTTGCCTTGAGGAGTGGGAATGGGGCTTGCTGAATGGCGGACCCTGAAGAAGGTGAGAGGATGCGTTTCGGAGCGGTGATGAACTGGCTGAGGCACCAACCCTTGAAGTTTTTGTGGGGTCTGGTGCTGCTGACGGCGTTTGTGATTCCGTGGGCTCAGCGGGGGCAGGCGAAGCCGGGGGAGTTTTATCCGTTCTCGAATTTCCCGATGTATTCGACGTTTTCGGATTCGACTTACTACGTGTATGTGACGGATTTGAAGGATGAACCGGTGGCGGTGACGTTTTTGACGGGGAAGGTGCTGTCGAATTTGAAGAAGCAGTATGACACGGAGTTGAAGGCGGAGAAGCGGGCGCTGGTGGCGGGTGGGGTGAAGCAGGAGGATTTGTCGATGGAGGCGCGACGGCGGGCGGGGGAGGTGGTGTTGCGGTGGTTGGTGCCGTTTGCGGACGAGGAGAAGATGAAGGAGCTGGGAGGATTGAAATTGAGGCAAGTGACGATTCGATATGGGGCTGAGGGGATGGTCAAGGAGACACTGGAAGTGGGGGAGGTGCGGGTGCCGTGATTGAGGGGTGGCTGTTGAGACTGAAAGCGCTGATGGTGTTTGAACCGATTCGGCATGCGAGGTGGGAGCTGTTTTTGTTGCGGTTGGGATTGGCGTATGTGGCGTGGGAGACTTTTGTTGGGAGCAGTGATTTCACGGAGCAACCGCATCCGAACGGGATTGCGCACTGGGTGGATCTGACATTTTTGTCGGTGGATGCGACGGAGGGTTGGTTGCGATGGGCGGCGAGGCTTTCGCTGGTGGCGTTTGTGGTAGGAGTGCCTGGGGTGTTGAGTCTTTTGGTGCCGACGTTTTTGGGGATTGGGTTGTTTACACTAAAGAATTCGCAGGGGGCGATCGGGCACAGTTTTCAGGTGGTGCATTTGTGTTTGCTGGCGGCGTGGCTGGCGGGGGTGTGGGCGATGGTTTGTCGCATGCGGAAGAAGGCGCTGCCGAATGGGTTGGGGCGGGGGGCGTTGGAAGTGGATTGGGCGCGGCAGGCGCTGGCGGCGGGGTATGTCGTTTCGGCGATTACGAAGGTGATTGAGTCGAATGGGATGTGGTTTCGGGACAGTCAGTTTTTTGCGCTGCATCTGATCAAGAACAATGACATGAAGTTCTATGGGAAGTTGGAGGCGGGGGTGCAGCAGTTGCAGTGGCTGCCGGAATGGATGATGCAGCATCCGATGGCATGTCAGGTGTTTTTCGGGTTGGCGCTGCCTTTGGAGTTGTTTGCGTTTTTGGGGTGTCGGAATCGTGTGTTGGGTCTCGTGTTTGGGGTGAGCTTGATCGCGTTTCACTTGAGTGTGAAGCAACTGACCCAGTTGGATTTTGTGTATAATATGCAGTTGTTGGTGGTGCTGATGGTGAATCCGGTTTGGTGGGTGTGGAGAGTGTTTGCACGATCGGGTGCAAGTGGCTGAAGGAGCCGACCTGTCTTCAAAACTCGTTGGACTTTAGCATCGACATTTCGACTAGGGTCTGGTAATGATATAGCTGTAATGAGGTCGGGTCTGGTGCCAAAAAGAGGAGGAAAGCGACCTAAACCATTGATTTTCAGCGTATGACACCTCTTCACTCTTTTTTCAAATCGTTGGCGTGCGCGGGACTGTGGCTTTCAAGCTTGCCGGCGATGGCGCAGTTGGAGTTGGTAACGGACATTAATTCGAAACTGACACTGGAGAGTTCGAGTCCGGCGCAGTTCACTGGATTGGGAGACATCGTGCTGTTCTCGGCGAGCACGGTCAATGAAGGGCGGGAGCTTTGGAAGTCCGATGGTACCGAAGCGGGCACGACGATGGTGAAGTCTATTCGAGCCGGGGTGCTTGGAGCGGATCCGAAGATTATCGCGGTGGTCGGAGGTGTTGTTTATTTTTCAGCGAACGACGGGGTGCATGGGAGAGAACTTTGGAAGTCGGACGGGACTGCGGATGGAACCGTTTTGGTGAAGGACATCGTGCCCGGGGAGGGTGACGGGTGTCTTGAAACGGGAATTAGCTACAACGGAATGCTGGTGTTTTCGGCTGTGGATGAAAACCAGCATGTGGAGATTTGGAGGAGTGATGGGACGGCTGCAGGGACGCTACGGATTCGAGATTTGCGGGCAGGATCGGAGAGTCCGTCCAGTGATCCTGAATCGTACACGGTGATGGGATCGACCTTATATTTCACGGCCTATACCGATGCGAGTGGGCGGGAGTTGTGGAAGACGGACGGAAGCGAAGCCGGAACGGTGTTGGTCAAAGAGATCAATCCGGGGACTCCGGGGAGCAATCCTGATGGATTGGTGGCGAATGGCCATTGGTTGTACTTTGGAGCCGCGGACCCGGTGGCGGGACATGAGTTATGGAAGAGTGATGGCACAGAAGCGGGGACGGTAAGAGTGAAAGATATTCTGGTTGGGACGGGAAATGGGGCCGGGCTAGGCGATTTCATCGCGGTGATGGGTGGGGAAGTTTTTTTTCGAGGCAACGGGACCAAGAACAATGCCGAGCTGTGGAAGAGTGACGGAACTGAGTCTGGGACGATGTTGCTGAAGGAGATTCAACCGAGCACGGCGGAGTACAATAGTTCCTACCCCTACGGTTTTCAGGTGGTGGGATCCACCTTGTATTTTTTGGCCGATGATGGTTCGACGGGCTATGAGCTATGGAGGTCGGACGGTACCGAACAGGGAACGGTTCAGGTGAAGGATATCTGGAGTGGGAGCACGAATGGCGCTTGGGTTAGCGATCCGGTGAGGACGCCACCAGCGAAACTGGAAGTGATTGGTAACACGCTGTATTTTTACGGGGACGATGGGCTGACTGGCGGCGAATTGTGGAAGTCGGACGGAACGGAAGCGGGCACAACACGAGTGTCAGACCTGATAGTAGGGGCAGGTGCGGCGGTGATTCGAGAGTTGAAGGCGGTGGGCAGTCGACTCTACTTTTCGTGTTTACAGCCTGATGGCACGAGGGAACCGATGGTGAGTGATGGTACGGAGGCGGGGACGAGGTTGTTGATGAACCTCGGCGCCGGTCCGGGATCCAGCCATCCAAGCCTGCTGACGGACGTGGGAGGGAAGCTTTTGTTTTTCGCGGATGACGGAGAGAATGGCAGGGCTTTGTGGTGTTATGATGGAGCGGTTGCGAGGTTGGTGAAGGAGTTTGAGCCGCAAAGCACCGGGGATTTTAGTGTGATGACGAACCTGAATGGGTTGGCATTTTTTGGAGATGGTCGGCAAACCTGGCGAAGTGATGGGACCAGTGAGGGGACGGTGCCCTTTGATGTCGGTGTGGGGGCGATGGTGGGTGAGTGGAGTTTCGATCATAAGGGTCCGGCACATGAAGTGGTGGGGGGGAATCTTTTGTATTATCTCGGCAATACGCCGGGCTTATATTCGAATCTATGGGTGACGGATGGAACATCGAAAGGGAGCCGCCTCGTAAAGTTTGGGACCAGCTTTGGCGAAATCGCAGCCGCAGGGAACATCGTGTTTTTCACGAGTGGGATTAGATTAATGCGTTCTGATGGAACAAGCGCCGGGACTTGGCCGGTAGCGAGCTTCAGGAACCCTTTGGACCTTGCGGATGAGGGTGTGGTCCCCGGCTTGTTAACTGGCGCGGGCAATGGTGTGTACTTTGTAACTCAAGGCACCGGAGCGGGGGATCTGTATGCAAGCAATGGAATCGGGGTTGGTTCGGTGCTCCTTTTTGATTCGCAAGTCGGTAGTTCGATCGGACGGCACACTGCTCTTTTACCAGATCGTTCGCTGCTGTTTTCCGTCGACAAATTTTTTGAAGGGAAAGTTGAGATTTGGCGTAGCAACGGGACTACAGCAGGTACGTTTAGGGTCAAGACCATTGGTGCATCTGGTGTTTGGAATCTCGGCCAAGAAGGGGTTGTGATCGGCAATTACTGGTATTTCGCAGCGAGAGGCGAATCGGGCGATCTGGAGTTGTGGCGGAGCAACGGGACGGGCATCGGAACAACGCGTTTTGCTGTCATTCCTGGGGCGGAGGGTGGTTGGTGGAATTGGGTGGCACCAGTGGTTGATGGGACGATCTATTTTTCTGTTAGTGTATCGGGCAGCGTTCGGTTGTGGAAGACGGATGGGACGCAGGCGGGGACGATGGAGGTGGACGACCGAGTGACAGATGTCAGCGAGATCGTTCTATCAGGGGAAGATCTTTTTGTGAGGGGTAAACGGTCAGATGTGGGTGTTGAACTTTTCAAGTTGGACAACGTTCGTCCGGCGCCGTTTGCCATCACGCAGGGACCTGTGAGTCAAACGGTGGAACTGGGAGGGCGACTTTCTCTTTCCGCGAGTGTGACTTCGGCTGTGGGATTGAAGTTCAAGTGGAGGAAGGATGGGATTGCCATTCCTGGCGCGACTGGCCTTCGCTTCACGACCGACAAAGTGAATGAGTTTGATGAGGGGAGGTATGACTTGCTGATTCGTCAAGGGAACTATGAAGTGCTGACGAATGCAGCGGACGTGGAAGTGGGAGATCCGATGCGATTGTTGATCGTCCAGCAGCCGCAATCGAAGCTGGCGGCGGTGGGGGGCTCGGCTGAGTTTGAGGTGGAGAGTGTGGGGCTTGGGCCTGTGACGGCGCAATGGTATAAAGAGAGTAAGGCGATACCCGGAGCGACTGGGTTGACGCTGACTTTGCCGAACCTTGCGATGGCGGATGCGGGGGGATACAAGGTCGTGCTCAAGAATGGATTGGGGAGTGTGACATCGGCGACGGCTGAATTGGGTGTGGTGAACACGAGTGATCGGATTGTGGCGGCCAAGTTGAATTCACCGCTCACCATCAAGGCACCGGTTGCGGGAAGAGGGATGCAGTTTGTCTGGGATGAGGGTGTTATCGGTCCGTCCTTGACGATTCCGAAGGTTGAAGATCAAACGAGCAGACCCTACTACCAATGCCGTTGTATTGTCAGAATGGGGAACCAAGAGCTCCCGACCGGCCTTCAAATCGTGGAGGTAGCGAGTATTCCGCTTGTGACGGGGGCGGCGCTGTTGCCGGACTGGAGCATTAGTGAGTGGGTGAATTGGCCGGTGAGCGCGTTGTTGAATCAGTCGAATCTGATGGGGGCGGCGTGGAATGCGCCGACGAGTTTTTCGGTGAGCGGGCTGCCGAGGGGGTTGCGGTATGATCCGGTGACGATGCGGATTGTGGGAAGGCCCATCGCGGGTGGGGGAGGGAGTGTGACGATCAAGATTAAGGCGACGAATGCGGCGGGGACGAGTGCGGAGGTGTCGGTGGTGATTGACATCATCGCGCTGCCGGTGCTGGCGGCTGGGGAGTATCGAGGATTGGTGGATCGGAATGGGGCGATCAATGGACTGCTGGGGAATGGTTTGCAGGTGACGATCACGGAGTTGGGAGGGGTCTCGGGTCGGCTGGCGCAGGGGACGGTGGCGCTGGGGTTTCAGGGGGTGCTGAATACGACGGCGGGCCTGATTCAGGCGACGGCGAACATTAGCATTCCAAGGAGGGGTGCGGTGCCGTTGCAGTTGAACCTGAATTTGAATGGGGCGACGGGGGTGCTGACGGGGAGTGTGACGGATGGGGCGGCGACGGCGAATGCGACTTTGGTGCGCTGTCCGTGGAGTCGGACGAATCTGACGACTGACTTTGCGGCGGCTTACACCGGGGTGTTCCAGCTTCAGGCGGGGCAGTTGGGTGATGTGGATTATCCGCAGGGGGAGGCGACTTTTACGGCGACGGTGAGTACGGCGGGCGCGGTGAGCGGGGCAGTGCGATTTGCGGATGGGGTGCGGACGACGTTCTCGGTGTTGCTGGGCTCGCAGGGGGAGTGTGCGCTATACATTCCGGGGTATTCGAACACGGGGAGTTTGCGGGGGTGGGGGACGATTGCGAGTGGGACGAGGTTGCTGGATGGGACGGCGACCTTTTACAAGGCTGCGCAGGTGGCGACGAGCACGACGCGGAGTTACAAGGGAGGGGTGCCGGAGCATACGTTGACGCTGGTGGGTGGGGAGTGGGTCCGGCCGACGGCGGGTGCGCTGTTGCTTGGGGTGACGGACAGTGGGGCGGCTGTGGCGGCGGACAATGCGAAGGTGACGTTCACTTCTGGAGGCATCAACAGCAGCGGGCTTTCGGTGTCGGGGGCGTTTGTGGAGCAGGTGCGGGTCAAGGCGCCGACGAGCAGCTTGTTGGTGCCCAGTGGGGCGGGCAATCCGGGTGGATTGAAGCTGTCGCTGAATGCTTCTACTGGGGAGATTAGCGGTGAGTTTTCGACGTCGGATGAGAACCCGTTGATTTCGGGGAAGATGATTCCGAGGAAGGTGCCGTTCTTTGGGGTGGTTGTGCAGCGGTTGAATCAGGGGCGAGGGCATTTCAATTTGGCGAAGCTGCCTGCGGCGGCACCTGAGGAGACGAATCCGGCAAAGACGAAGATTTTGAGTGGATTGGTGAAGCTTGAGGTTTTGCCGTGAGGGGGAGAAGGGTAGGGGGCGTCACGCGGAGCGATGACGGGTACTCTTGGGTGTGTGCGGGGTGGTGATGATTGAGGTCTTTGAAGAGGGGGTGGTGATGCGAAAGGGTTTGAGGGGTGGGGGATTTTGATTGATGGTCGCGGTCATGTCTTTAGCTCCATTGAATCCTTCGGGTATCCTGCAGACGGCGTTTTCTTTTTGGTCCTCCAAGGTGCTGCTGACGGCGGTGGAGTTTGGGGTGTTTACGAAGTTGGGGGGAAGGCAGATGACGGGGGCGGAGTTGGGAGCGGAGGTGGGGTTGCATCCGCGGGCGATTGCGGATTTTTTTGATGCGCTGGTGGCGATGGGTTTTTTCGGGAGGGAGGGAGATGGGCCTGGGTCGCGGTATTTCAACACGCCTGAGGGTTTGCTGTTTTTGGATGAGGGGAGTCCGCGTTATGTGGGTGGGATTTTGGTGATGCTGAATGCGCGGTTGTTTAAGTTTTGGAATGATCTGCCGACGGCGCTGCGCACGGGGTTGCCGCAGAATGAGGTGAAGCATGGGCAGAAGGGCATCTTTGAGGAGCTGTATTCGGACTCGGCGAAGTTGGAGCAGTTTTTGGGGGCGATGACGGGGATCTCGCGATTGAATTTTGAGGCGCTGGCAGAGACGTTTGATTTTTCGAGGTATCAGACGCTGTGCGATGTGGGTGGGGCGACGGGGTTGCTATGCATCGAGGCGGCGAAGCGTCATGCGCATTTGAAGTGTGAGAGTTTTGATCTGCCGCAGGTGGAGCCGGTGGCGAGGAAGCACATTGCGAGTGCGGGGCTGAGTGAACGGGTGACGGCGGTATCAGGCGATTTCTTCAAGGATCCGCTGCCGAAGGCGGATGTGATTACGATGGGGATGATTTTGCACGATTGGAATCTGGAGAAGAAGATGCATCTGATCCGGTCGGCTTATGATGCGCTACCTGAAGGTGGGGCGCTGGTGGCGATCGAGGCGTTGATTGATGACGGGCGGCGGGAGAATGTGCAGGGTTTGCTGATGTCGCTGAACATGTTGATCGAGTTTGGGGATGCGTTTGACTACACGGGAGCGGATTTTAGGGGGTGGTGTTCTGAGGTGGGGTTCACGCGGTTTGAGGTGATCCCGCTGGGTGGGCCTTCGAGTGCGGCGGTGGCTTACAAGTAGCCGCATGGTGAAGGTGGACGTGAGAATTGGGGTTTGAGATTTGGAGGGGAGCGAGGTATGCAGGGGCATGGATGGTATTCGAGATGTGGTGGAGAGGTTGGCGGAGCGTCGGCGGCGGCTGGCGGGGGTGGGAGTGGAGACGGAGGGTTTTCGGTTGGTGGATGGGGAGGGTGATGGGATGCCGGGTCTGTGGGTGGAGGTGCTGGGGAGGCATTGGATGGTGCTGCGGAAGGATGCGGGGTTGCCGAGGGATTGGGGGCGGTTGGTGGAGGAAGGGGTTTGTGATTCGCTTTGGTTGAAGCAGTTGAGCAAGGAGGCGAAGGAGGCGCCGGTGTGTGTGGCGGGTGCGGGGCCGGACGTGTTTGTGATGGAGGAGCAGGGGATGAAGTTGGAGGTGCAGCCGGGGGCGGGGTATTCGTGCGGGGTGTTTTTGGATCAGCGGGACAATCGGCGTCGGGTGCGGGAGATGGTGGTGGAGCAGCCGGGGGCGCGGGTGTTGAATTTGTTTTCCTACACGTGCTCGTTTTCGGTGGCGGCGGCTTTGGGTGGGGCAGTGGTGACGAGTGTGGATTTGAATGCGGGGTATCTGGCGTGGGGGAAGCGGAATTTTGGGCTGAATGGATTGGATGCTGAGGCGCATCACTGGGTGAAGGGGGATTCGTTTGACTGGCTGGCGGCGTTTGCGAAGAAGGGGCGGTTGTTTGACGGGTTGGTGCTGGATCCGCCGACGTTTTCGCGGGGGACTAAGAAGAAGGTGTTTCGAGTGGAGGAGGATTATGCGGAGCTGGCGGCGTTGGCGGCGGCGGTGATTGCGCCGGGGGGGTGGTTGCTGGCGTGCGCGAACACGCATCGGATGGA
>JAIYDW010000124.1 GCA_027487315.1 Verrucomicrobiaceae bacterium
CCCGCCGCCTTGGTCGCAGTCGCCACCGCCGTCGCCGGTGTGTTGTAAAGCTTGCCCAAGCCCTGAACCAGTCCAATCACAAACGTCGTCAGCCCCGGGCGGTGCGTGAAATAGTGCAGCTTCAAAGAGTTCTCCGTGATGTCCGAGCACTCAAAACGTGGCGGCTGGAGATTTGGGAAAATCATCGCCACTCGCGTGTGAAAATTCGGCAGATTCACCAGGAACTCCTTCAGCGACTTCCCGCCTGATTTCATCATCGGCCCGTAACTGTGCGCCGCCGTTTTCAACACCCAATGCTCGCCGAATGCGATCAGGATCTGCTCAGCCGGAATGCCCAGTACCTCTGAGGCCGCTCCCACCAGCGCGTAAGTCACTTCGTCGGGATAGCCTTCATTGCTGATGAAGGCATCCACATCAACGCCCGCCTTCAGCTTGATGGCTTCCCATTGGTCCTCCCCGAAGTTGGTGACGACGAGTTCCTCTACCGCTTTGTTGACGAGTCCGTACATAAGACGCTAAATCTCCTCCTTTCCCGCCGCTTTGGCAAGATCGCTTACAGCCCCCATTTGAGGGGGATCGCTCTTCAAATGCCCTCACCTGCGGGGGTAGCCGCCCGACAGCCTTCGGCGAATGTCTGATCACGCATGAGCTCCACCATCATCCATGTCCCACGGCGCTTCGTCTCCCATGAATGGGGCGGCACCGAGACGGTCATCACCGAAATCTCCCGCCAGCAGCAGCGGGCGGGTTTCTCCCCCAAAATCGTGACCTCCATGGCCCTCGCCCAACATTCCAGCGAGACCATCCACGGCATTCCCGTCCAGCGTCATCGCTACTGCTATCCCTTTTGGGGCCTCAGCACCGCAGACAAAGCCGCACTCGACAAAAAAGGCGGCAACCTGCTCTCCCTTTCCCTCTTCGGCGCCATGCTTCGCGAGCCCAACGTCCGCTTGTTCCATGCCCACTCCCTGAAGCGACTCGGCGGTTCTGTCGCCACGGCGGCACGCCTCAAAAACAAACCCTTCGTCGTCTCCCTCCATGGCGGCGTCTTTGACGTTCCGAGCACCGAACTCGGAACCATGACCAAACCCATCCAGGGCAAATTGGAGTGGGGCCGTGTCTTCGGCGCTCTTTTCCGCTCTCGCCGCATCCTCGAAGAGGCTCACATGGTCATCTGCGTCGGACAAAGTGAGCTCGAGGCGGCCAAAAAGCACCTCACCCATGATCGCATCGCCTACCTGCCAAATGGGGTCGATACCCGAAAGTTTGGCCAGGGAAACGGTCCCAACTTCCGCGCCCAGCACGGCATCCCTCAGGACGCTTTCGTCGCTCTGAACATCAGCCGCATCGATTCCCAAAAAAACCAGCACGTACTCGTCGAAGCCTTCGCTGCCTTTCACAAGTGCAATCCCAAAGCACGCCTCGTCCTCATCGGTCCCGAAACCCAACCCGACTACGCCAACCGGGTGCGCGCCACCATCACCGCCCACCATCTCCAGCACGCCGTCCATCTCCTCCCTGGAATGCAAAACGATGACCCCAGTCTGCTCGATGCCTTTCACGCCTGCGATACCTTCGTTCTCCCCAGCATGCACGAGCCCTTCGGCATCGTCGCCCTCGAAGCCTGGAGCGCTGGCAAACCGGTCATCGCAAGTCACATCGGCGGCTTGAAACACCTCATCCGTGATGAAGACACCGGCTTGTTCTTCGATGTCGAAAGCAACAACGCGGTTGAGCAGCTGACCCATCAATTGCAACGCCTCAGTGACAGCCCCGCTCTCCGCCGTCATCTCGCCACCAGGGGTCACCAAGAAGCCATCAACCACTACGACTGGCGCCGCATTTACCTCCTTCAGGAAGACCTCTATCAACAAGCCGAAGCGCATCATCGCCGCACGCTTTCAACCCGGCGCACTTTCGCCATCCAACCCCTTTCTCCTCTCGAAGGCCAAGCCTCCTCATGACCGCCTCGTTCAAACGCACCCTCGTGCGCAATGCCCTCTCCAACTACGTCCGAACCGCTGTCGCGATGGTTGTCGGTTTGGTCACCTTCCGCCTGCTCTACCAGCACTTCAGCCATGAGGAGTTCGGCTTCTGGTCCCTGCTCTGGAGCGTGTTTGGCTACGGCATCCTCCTCGACTTTGGCTTCGGTTTTGCCGCCCAAAAAAAAGTCGCTGAACTCTCTGTGAAACAGGACTGGCCAGAGCTCAGCCGCGTCCTGTCCTCCATCCTCGTCTTCTACGTCGGCATCGCGATCCTCATCGCCCTCTCGGTCTTCTTCGCGTCACCCTGGTTGATCCAATGGTTCGGAGTCTCTGCCGCCAGAGCCGAAGAGTTTCGCCTTGTCATGGTGGTCTTTTTTGTCGGCATCGGACTCTCCTTTCCCATGGGCATCTTCCCGGAAATCCTCAGAGGCCAACAGCGCATCAGCCTGGCGAACACCATCATCACCGTCGCTATCCTCGCTCGTCTGATCCTCATCATACTCGCCCTTTGGCTCGATTGGAGCTTCCTCACCATCATGCTCATCGCGCTCGGTTCCACCTTGGCTCCTGATGCACTCGCGGGCTTCTTCGCCCTCCAAAAACTGCCCCACGTTCGCATCCGCCCCTCCCTTTTCGCTTACAGTTCCATGAGCGACACCGTCAAGTTCTCACTCTTCGCCTACCTCGGCACGGCTACAAACCTGGTCCTCGCCAAAACAGATCAAATCGTCATCACCACCACCTTGGGAGTCGCAGCCATCGCTCTTTATCAAGCGGGCGCCAAGGTCGGTGAAATGTTTCGGGACTTCACCAAACAAGTCCAGGACACGCTATCCCCAGCCGCCGCCCATCTGCACGCCGACGGCAATCACAGCGCACTCCGTGAACTCCTGGTTCAAGGCACGCGCTGGAGTGTCATGATCGCCACACCCCTTTACGTGCTCAGCGCTTTTTATCTCGATGAGCTGCTCCATCTCCTCACTGGCGATCCCTCCCTCAGCCCCGAAACCTGGCTCGTGGGTCAAGTGCTCCTGTTCTGGTATTACACTTCCATCCTCACGCACAGCGTTTCAAAGCGAGTGCTCATGATGACCGGACATGAGCGCAAACTCATGTGGCTCGGTGTCGGTGAAGCCATCGCAAATCTTGTCGTCAGCATCACTCTCGTTCACTACTGGAAAAGCGTCGCCGCCGTCGCTGTGGGCTCCCTGATTCCCACTCTCTGGTTCGGCTGGGTTCACCTCTGGCCCTGGATGGCCCGCGAATCGGGCGAGACCATCCTAAGCCTGTTCAAAAAGGTCGTCCTCCCCGCTTGGATCGCCTCTCTTCCAGCACTCATCGCTCTCATCGGATTCAAATCCATCGTCATTGCTCCCTCCGCCCAAGCCACCGCCGCCATGTTCGTTGAAGGCGCCCTCGCCGGCCTCATCGCCCTCATCGGCGTTTGGCGCTTCGGGCTGAATCAACACGAGCGCTCACGCCTCGCGGCCAAGTTTCGTCGTCAACCCCAACCCGCCATCCAACCAGCATGAGTGATCCATTCGTCAGCATCATCATGCGCAGCTACAATGAAGCCTGGGCTCTCAAAGAGACGCTGCCTGCTCTCTCGGCTCAGGACTACCAAAACTGGGAGCTCATCGTCATCGATAGCGGCAGCACCGATGGCTCCCAGGATCTCATTCGCGCCGCAAAACCTGCCCATTTCATCCAAATTACCCCTCAGGAATACAATCCAAGCCGTGTCATGAATCACGGCATGAGACTCGCCCAGTCGGACATCTGCATCTTCCTCAATGCCGATGCCACCCCACAAGGAACCCGCTGGCTCAGACCGCTCGTCGAAACTCTGATGGACCAAAAAGTCGCTGCCTGCTTCAGCCGCCAAATCCCCCGGCCCGACTGCCAGGCCGTCTTCGCCTGCGACTACGACCGCTGCTTCGGCCCGCAACGGGAATCCGCGCATTGGGACCACTTCTTCAGCATGGTCAGCAGCGGCCTGAGAAAGCCAGTCTGGCAGCAAAGAGGCTTCCGCGAGGACCTCCAATACGCTGAAGATGATGACTACACCCGCTGGTGCAAGGCCAGTGGCTACGAGGTCCTCTACGTCCCCGATTCCATCGCCATGCACAGTCACAACTACACACCGGAGCAAAGCTACAAGCGCGCTCTAGGCGATGCCGTGGCCATCGCAAAAGCAACCCGCGCGCAGCCCAAAAACTGGCTCAGAGCGGTCGCCCTAGGCTGGTTGAATGATGTCCGGCATGACTTCCGCTTCTGCCTCGCCAACGGCCGCATGACCGAGTTCCCTCACGCCGCTCAAATCCGCTACCAACAACGCCGCGGCAAATGGCACGGCGCCCTCACCGCCCGCTAGTTCGCCTCCAGTCGGCACCTCAGCGCTTCCCGAAGCTGCGCCGGTTTCAAAGGAGACTCCAGCGCCACATCAATGCCCTCGGAACCACCCTGTCCCGGCTCCCGATTAATGACGATTCGACGCGCACCCCGCGCAGCCTTCAGCACCGAATCCATATCCATCTCCCTGGTCTCAGCGGCATCCAACACCACCGCTTGAAACGTCTCATCACGCAACGCGTTCAGCCACTCGCTCAAGCTCGCCACCACCCGGGGATGACATCCTCCCTTTTCGATCACTCGCGTCACCAGCAGGCGCGTCATGCTGTCCTGACTCCACACCAGCACCTTCCCGCCTTCCGTTTCCGCCATCGCTTCGATTGGCAGAATCACATTGAAAACAGACCCCTTACCCAGCTCGGACTCCACCTTCAATTCCCCTCTCATCCCGTCACAAAGACGCTTGCAGATCGCCAACCCAATCCCCGAGCCCCCTTGCCGGCGCGTTGTCGATCGATCAGCCTGCGAAAACGGTTCAAACAGCGCCTCCATTTGCTCCTTGCTCATGCCGATGCCCGTATCCGCCAAGGTCAGATCCAGCATCAGCTCATTCTCCGCCGTCGTCCCGGTCTTTGCTTTCAAGGTAATCGATCCGTCGTTGGTGAATCGGATCGCGTTGGAAAGAAGTTGTCGTAACACCTGCCTCAAGTGAGTCGGATCTCCCAAAAACGGCTGCCTCGCAGAGGAATCGATCTCCACCTCGAAGCGCAGTCCCTTCGCATTCAATTCCGTTTCAAACTGCGCCCGCAAAGCATCGGTGAGGGGCTTAAAATCAATCGGCACCTGCTGCACCTTGAAATCGCCCACGTCCAATTGGGAGAACTCAAGAATATCGGTGATCTTATCCAATAAGGCCTCGCCGGAGCTCTGAACCGTGCTGACAAAACTCTGCTGTTGTTCCGTCAAGCTTGTGTCCTTGAGCAGCTCCGTCATTCCCAGCACCGCATTCATCGGTGTGCGAAGTTCATGACTCATGGCCGCCAAAAAGTCTGACTTCGCCCGCTCAGCCGCCAGCGCCGCGTCACTCGCCTTCACCAATTGGCCCACCGACCGTTGAAGCCTTCGGTGATACGCCGCCACGCCGATTCCAGCCAGCAGCGAAAGGGCCAGCGCCGCCACGGCGCTCAGCACCGCCACATTCAGCACCCCCGAAAGCTGGAGCTCGTATTCCGTCAGTTCAATGTCAACCCC